>JBGPBR010000088.1:0-7281 GCA_041481325.1 Desulfobaccia bacterium | reverse complement strand
TCGCCTACCGGGGTCTCGAGAGAAATAAGTTCATCGGCCAGGTTGGTAACCAGAAGGATTTTCTCTTCCGGCACCCCGGACCGTTCGGCAATCTCTTTCAGGCTCGGGTCCCGGCCCAGTTCCTTGAGCAGGTCATAGAAGGCGCGGTAGCACCGATTGCGGATTTCCTGCAGGTGGACGGGAATCCGAATGGTCCGGGTCTTGTCATAGATGGCTCGGGTTATGGTTTGCCGGATCCACCAGGATGCAAAGGTGCTCAAGCGGTAACCGGTGGTGTAGTCGTACCGGGTCACGGCCTTCATCAGGCCCAGGTTGCCTTCCTGGATGAGGTCCGAGAAGGTGAGCCCCCGGTGCAGGTACTTTTTGGCGATGCTCACCACCAGGCGCAAATTGGCCCTGATCATCTGATCCCGGGCCTGGTTCACTTCCTCTTCGGTGGATTTGATCCGGCTGGACAAATCCTTGATCTCCCCGGCCTCGGGGTGATGGCGTTGGACCAGCAACAGCTTCTGGTTGATGATTTTAAAGAGTTTTTCCTTGCCCTGGGCGCTCTTCTCCGGAGTCTGGTACCACTGCTGAATCTTTTTCTGCAGGTAGCTGACTTCCTCCAGGTCGGATACAGCCTGGGAAACCAGGCCCAGGATAGCGTCCTGCCCTTCTTTGATGATGCGGCCCAGGTTCCGCTCCTCCTCGGGGGACAGGATGGAATAACGCAGCATCTCCCGGAAATACGCGGCCACCAGGCCTTCGTGCTCCGGGATCTCCTCCGCTTCCACGGTCTCTTCCAGGTCTTCCTCCACCGCCGCCTCGGAGAGGCCGTAGGAACCTTCCAGCTGATCGGTTACTTCCAGTTCCTCATCCGCCGCCGCGTTTTCAAAGGGGCCGCGGAAAACCAGGGAGTCGTTCTCCTCGGATCCGAGGGGATGGAATTGATCATAGGCGAGAAGCTGCTCGCTCCCGCCCCCAAGGTCGAGGAACTTCTTAAGATATTCTTTTTCCATGGATTTAAGTCCCGTGGTCTCCTACCATTCTAAGAGTTGAAATAAATATTTTATCCTATCAATTTTTATTGTCAAGATTTTTTCGGCCTTCTCCCCATGGGTCAAAGCCCGTTAAGTTGCCATATCGGTAGTTTTATCAATAAAATAAAGATAATTCTCTTATCCTTCTTGTCAAGGGTTCTCCTGCACAATATATTTTCCATATATTGCCACCTTGACCCCCGGGCGCCTTGGGGCTATCATGCCCCCAGCTCTCATCGCCATCAGGGTGGTAACCCATGCCTCCACCGCTCATAGCCGAACTCAAGGAAGGGGTCCAGGTGAAGCAGTGCTTCCTGGTGCGCCAGCTGGAAAACCGCAGCACCAAAACCGGCAAACCATTTTTAAACCTGGTGCTGGGCGACATAAGCGGCACCATCTCCGCCAAGGTCTGGGACGACGTCCTGAAAAAGTGCCCCGGGCCTTTCGCCCCCGCGGACTTCGTGGCCGTCCAGGGCCGGGTTGAACCCTACCAGGGCGAGCTCCAGATCAACGTCCAGTACATCAACACCGTGGAGGCCCTGGAGGCCATGGGGCGCCGGCCGCCGGACTTCGACCCCGCCCTCCTCATCCCCGCCACCCCCTATGACCGGGAACAGATGTTCCGGGAGCTCCAGGAAATCTGTCAAGAGCACCTGACCCCCCCGTTAAGGGAGCTGGTCCTGAATTTGCTCGCCAGGTACCAAGCCGAACTCCTGGAGAGCCCCGGCGCCAGAAACCTGCACCACCCTTACCTGGGGGGCCTGCTGGAGCACACCTGGACCGTGACCCGCCACGCCTTGAGTTCCCTAAACATTTACCCGGAGCTCCACCGCGACCTAACCCTGGCCGGAGCCATCCTCCACGACCTGGGCAAAATCAAGGAGCTGGCCAATCCCCTGGCCCCCGAACGCACCCTCGAGGGCGAACTCCTGGGGCACATCGCCCTGGGCTGGGAAATGGTCCGGGAAGAGGCCCGGGCCCTGCAGTTCCCCGACCCCATTCTCCTGGTGCAGTTGGAGCACATCATCCTTTCCCACCACGGCTCCCTGGAATTCGGCTCTCCGGTCCTGCCCAAGACCCGGGAAGCCCTGCTGGTCTATTTTCTGGACGACCTGGACGCCAAGCTGAAGATGATGCAGCAGCATTTGCAGGGCGACTCCCGGGACGGGGAGTTTACCAGTTACCACCGGACCTTGCAGCGCGGCCTTTATAAAGGCGGCTACCGTCAAGCCCCTGGGCCGGCCCCGGAAAAAAAGGAAAAATAGCAAGGATTTCCATAAGCTCCGATTGACAACCCCGCCAGCCGGTCTTAATTTTAATATAAAACATTGTTGTAGGCTGTACGCGCCGGACGCGCCGACCAGGCCCGGCCCAACGAACGACTTCAGGAGGGCGTTATGTTTAAAAAGATTCTGGTTCCTCTCGACGGCTCGGAAATCGCCGCGAAAATTCTCCCTAAAGTTACGGAATTAGCTAAAGCCTTCAAGGCCAAAGTGACCCTCTTCCACGCCTGCTACGCCGGGGTCGGCGCCTTCGCCGGGGAAGCCACTCCGGCAACCATCCGGGCCGAAGCGGCCCATGAAGCGAAGTTCTGTAAAACCTTCCTGGCCAAGGCCGGCCAGGACCTCAAAGGCCTGGGCCTCGAAGCCGACTGGGTCTGCAGGGACGGCCATCCGGCCCAGCAGATCATCGCCTATGCCCAGGACAAAGGCTACGACCTCATCGCCCTGGGAACCCACGGCGCCGGGGAAGTGGCCTGGTACATGGGGCACATCGCCGACCAGGTGGCGACCCACGCCACCGTGCCGGTTCTGATCTTCCGGACCTTGGAGATCAAGCCGCCCCTCATGAAGGAAATCTATTCCGCCGTACCCGGCACCAGTTTCCCCAAATAACCGGGGACCGCGCCTCTTCAGGCGAAAACCAAGGACCGCGGGGGACTCCCCCCAAGGTCCTTTTTTTCTTAGACCCGATTAATTTACAAGATGTTAATTCTTAATTTTTTAAATTTGTGGCATAATGATCACAAGAAAACTAGAGAGGGTTGTTATGCCGCTCCCCGACATTTCCAAAGACCAGCTTTCCCCCCAGGAAACCCTGGCGCTCTTGGATCTGGCCAGCCTGGCGGTTTCGGCCAGAAACCTGCAGGAGTTGACGGATGCATTGCTTCCGCCCCTGACCGCGATGCTGGGTGCCACCGCGGGCCTCCTTTACCTGGAAGACCCCCGACTCCTGCACCCCTTCTTCCGGGAGGCCGGATTTCCGGCGGACGCGGTCCCCGACCTGGAGAGGTTCTGTGCCGGCCAATTCCGGTCCCGGCGAGACGAACCGCAGGTGTGGGAAAATCTGGTCTCTCCCGACCTCCAGCTATCCTTGATCCCCCTCAAGACCCCTACGGGCCCCCTGGCTTTCCTGGGTTTGGCCACCTCTGCCGTGGGCCGGCCTTGGGTGCCCCCGGTCCTGGAGGAAAAAATCTTTTCGTTCCTGGGCTACGCCATGGACAGCCTCCTGGACCGCCTGGATTTCGAGAAGCGCAACCGGCACCTCAACACCTATCTGAACGTCAGTTCCATGATCGCCCAGGCCCTGGACCTGCGCGATGTCTTGGAGGCGGTCCTGTATTTCTGCATGGACGCCCTGGCGGCCGAGGCCGCCTCCGTCCTCTTGCTCGATTATGAGAAGAAGAACTTCCGGTTTTACAGCGCCGAGGGCGAGGCCAAGGAGGTCCTCTTGATGGCCACCTTTCCCGCCGACCAGGGCCTGGCCGGCTCCGTCCTGCAAACCCAACAGGCGGAGATCATTAACGACGTCAGAAATGACCCCCGGTTTTATGGCAAGTTCGATTCGGAATCCGGCTTTCAGACCAGAAACATGATTGTCCTGCCCTTGACCGCAGGAGAAGAAAAGATCGGGGTCCTGGAAGTCCTCAACAAGTCGGGAGGCAAGCTTTTTACCGAGGAAGAGCTGCTACTGCTGCAATCCATCGCCGAAGAGGTGGCCTTTGCCATCCGCAACGGCAAGATGTTCGAGGTGGTGGTGAAGTCCTACTGCAAGCAGCGCCAGGGCCTGAACACCTGCAAGGGGTGCAAGCGGCCCCTGGGGTCCTGGACCCCCTGCGTCAAATACCGGGAAGCCAGCGGCATTCTGGAGTAAATACCGGCTTTCAGTTTCCGGTTTCCGGCTAAAAAAATTATCTCCTATCGATACAGCGCCGTGGGGTCGGGCCACTCCATGAACTGCTCCCCGGCCGGCGGCCCCCAGATGCCCGCGGGATAAAAAAGGGTGGTGGGCGGGCTCTCCAGCACCCGGCCGTAAAGGCGCCAGGCCAGTTCCACTTCGTCGGAGCGCACGAAGAGGGTCGGGTCCCCGGCCATGATGTCCAGGAGCAGGGTTTCGTAAGCCTCCCGCAGGGGCTCGAAGGCCTCGGCATAACGGTAGCGCAGGCGCTGGGTTCTCAGGTTCAGGGGCTCCCCCGGGCTCTTCACTTCGAACAGCAGGTCGAAGCCTTCATCGGGCTGCAAGGTAAAGACCAGGACGTTGGGGCTGCAGACCCCGAAGCCGAAGGGCTGCAAAATCGGCACCGGCGGGCAGCTGAAGGTCACCGCGATCTGGGTGAGCCGGGTGGGGAGGCGCTTTCCCGTCACCAGGTAGAAAGGGACTCCCTGCCAGCGCCAGTTGTCGATCTGGAGCTTTAAGGCCACGAAGGTCTCGGTGTCCGAATCCCCCGGCACTTCAGGCTCACCCCGGTAGGCCGGCGCTTCCAGACCCTCTACCACCCCGCCGCGGTATTGCCCGTAGACCGCGTTTTCCGGCTGCACCGGGATGATGGCCCGGAGCACCTTGGCCTTCTCGTCCCGGATGGCGTCGGCCTCGAAGGCCACCGGCGCTTCCATGGCGGTCAGGGCCAGCAGTTGGGTGAGGTGGTTCTGCACCATGTCCCGGAGGGCCCCGGCCTGGTCGTAATAACCGGCCCGGCGGCCCACCCCCTGGGATTCGGCCACGGTGATCTGCACGCTCTTCACCAGGTTCCGGTGCCACAAGGGCTCGAAGATGGCGTTGGCAAAGCGGAAAACCAGCAGGTTCTGGACGGTTTCCTTCCCCAGGTAATGGTCGATGCGGTAGATCTGGGACTCGTCGAAATAGCGGTGGATGTGTCGGTTGAGTTCCTGGGCCGAATCAAGGTCCCGGCCGAAGGGCTTCTCCACCACCAGGCGGGTCCAACCGGGGCCCTGGTGCAGGCCGGCCTCTCCCAGGCCGGCCACCGCCTCGGCAAAGGACCCCGGGGGCAGGGCCAGGTAGAAAATCCGGTTGCCTGGCCACTGACGCTCTTGCTCCAGGGCCCGGAGGCGGGCCGCCAGGGCCCGGAAATCCTCGATCTTACCCGGCGCCGCACTCTGGTAATAGAGGCACTCGCCGCACCAGCGGGGGGCCTCTCCGGGCTTGAAAAGGCCGGCCTCCGTCAACGCCTCCCGGGCCAAAACCCGAAAAGACTCGTCGTTCAGGTCAGCTCGCCGGGAGGTCCCCAGCAACAACAGGCGCCCCTGGACCTGGTCCTGGGTCTGCAGGTGATACAGGGCCGGCAGGAGCTTCTGGCGCATCAGGTCGCTGGTGGCCCCCAGGACCACGAAGAGGTGCGGTTCCACTTGATGGTTGTTGGCCATGGCGGTCCGGTCCCGTGAATCTCTTTAATCCGAAGTATCTTAAACTTAAGCAGTGATAAGCCTGATGCAACCTGCAAGAGCACCAGAACTTTGCTTGAAAAAATTGCGGTCAGGGTGCGTCTTACGCCCCATCATCAATACCGGGAGTCCCGGCACAGGCTGGAAAGCCAGTGCCGCTGCACCAATTCAAAATTTATTGGTGAGCCAACGGCTCAGGCGCCACTGTTCCGAAATTTTTGAGTTTCGAGTTTTAGGAATGGAGAAGTAGATGTAGGGTGGGCACCGCCCACCAGCTTCATCTAAAAAAAACCATAGGAAGGAATTGTGGCAAACGCCATAAACTTTCTCAGCCTGCGGCCGGATGCGCCAGGTTGTCATTGCCATATCAAGGCGCGTTCCGGTAAAATCAGGGCCAGATTCCCCTGGACCCTGAATCGCCGCCTTGCCGTTTTCTTGCTGAAAGCTGATCGCCGCCCGCGATGAAAGGAGCCCCCATGGCCCGGCCCGGGAAAACCGTTTTTATCTGCCAGAGTTGCGGCTATCAGGCCGCCAAGTGGCTGGGCCGCTGCCCGGAGTGCGGCGCCTGGAGCTCCCTGGCCGAAGAGGCCGTGCCCACCGGGCCGGTGGCCGACTACCAGTTGCCGCCCATCAAAAACGCCCCCCGGAGCCTGCTGGGCCTGAAGACGGCCCCCGAGGTCCGCCAGGTCACCGGCATCACCGAGTTCGACCGCACCCTGGGGGGCAGCGTGGTGCGCGGCTCCGCGGTCCTCTTAGGCGGCGACCCCGGCATCGGCAAGTCCACCCTCATCCTGCAAGTGCTGGACCGCCTCTCCCGGGACGGCCTCCGGAGCCTTTACATCTCCGGGGAAGAATCAGAATCCCAGCTCAAGCTCCGGGCCGACCGCCTGGGTCTTCAATCCCCGGACCTGCTGGTGGCCACCGAAACCTGCCTGGAAAACATCCTGAAGATCGTGGAGAAAGTGGCCCCTGCCGCCCTGGCCATAGACTCCATCCAGACCCTGTACACCGCCACCCTGCCGGCTGCGCCCGGGTCCCTGACCCAGGTCCGGGAGACCGCCTTCCGCCTGGTGCAGCAGGCCAAGCTCACCGGGGTGGCCACCTTTCTCATCGGCCACGTCACCAAGGAAGGCGCCATCGCCGGCCCCATGGTCCTGGAGCACCTGGTGGACACGGTCCTCTATCTCGAAGGGGACCGCTCCCACGCCTTCCGGCTGCTGCGCACCGTCAAGAACCGTTTCGGCCCCACCCACGAGTTGGGAGTCTTCGAAATGCAGGAGGCCGGGCTTATGGAAGTGACCAACCCCTCGGGGCTGTTCATGGCGGAGCGCTCCCTCGAAGTGCCGGGCGCCGCGGTGGTCCCCAGCCTGGAGGGGTCCCGGCCCATCCTGGTGGAGGTCCAGGCCCTGGTCTCGCCCTCCTCCCTGGCGACGCCCCGGCGGCAAACCATGGGAGTGGAGCCGGGACGGGTATCGCTCCTGGTGGCCATCCTGGAAAAGCGCGTCGGCCTGGCCATGGGCGGCCAGGATCTCTTCGTGAACGTGGCCGGAGGGGTGCGCCTCACCGAGCCCGCCGTGGAC
>JBGPBR010000087.1:0-7294 GCA_041481325.1 Desulfobaccia bacterium | reverse complement strand
CTCGTCCCCAAGTTTAACTTGGGGAGGCATAATGGTTCCCAAGCTCAGCTTGGGAACCAGGGAACCTTGCGCCAACTTATCGAAGCAAGTATTCCTGCTTCACCTCTTTTGCGAAACATACGCCTTCTTCACTGCTAAATTTCCGGTCCATGGTCCGGTACTGGATGGCCTCGGCCACGTGGGCCGGGGCGATGGCAGCGGCGCCTTCCAGGTCGGCGATGGTGCGGGCGATCTTGAGGATGCGGTGGTAGGCCCGGGCGGAGAGGCCCAGGCGCTCCATGGCCGCCTCCAGGAGCCGCTGGGAGTCCGCCCCTAGGGCGCAGTGCTGCTTCACCAGCCGGGGGCTCATGTGGGCGTTGGCGTGCAGGCGGCAGCGCTCGAACCGCCGGCTCTGCACCTCCCGGGCCGCCAGCACCCGGGCCCGGAGCTCCCGGGAGCCCTCGCCGCCGTCCGGGGCGGCCAGTTCTCTAAACGGCACCGCAGGCACCTGGACCTGGAGGTCGATGCGGTCCAGGAGCGGCCCGGAGATGCGGGAGCGGTAATGGCTTACCTGGTTGGGGGTGCAGCGGCAGGCCCGTTTGGGGTCGCCGTAATAGCCGCAGGGGCAGGGGTTCATGGCGGCCACCAGCATGAAGCGGCCCGGATAGGTCAGCGAGATCATGGCCCGGGAGATGGTGACCCGGCCCTCCTCCAGGGGCTGGCGCAGCACCTCCAGGGTGGAGCGCTTGAATTCGGGGAGCTCGTCCAGGAACAGCACCCCGTTGTGGGCCAGGCTCACTTCCCCGGGGCGGGGATTGGGGCCGCCGCCGATGAGGCCGGCGTCCGAGATGGTGTGGTGGGGGCTCCGGAAGGGCCGGGCCGTGACCAGGGGCCGGCCCGGCTGGAGGCGCCCCAGGATGCTGTAAACCTTGGAGGTCTCCAGGGCCTCGTCGAAGTTCAGCGGCGGCAGGATACCGGGCAGGCAGCGGGCCAACATGGTCTTGCCCGCCCCCGGCGGCCCCAGCATCAAGAGGTTGTGGCCGCCGGCGGCGGCGATAAGGAGGGCCCGCTTCGCCGGCTCCTGGCCCCGGACTTCCCGGAAGTCCACCTCCAGGTGGGCCGGCTGCGGCTCCAGGTCCGGAGTAGCGGCCACCATGGGGACCAGGGGTTCCCGGCCGGCCAAAAACTCCGCCACCTGGGCCAGGTTCTCCGCGGGGTAAACCTCGATGCCCTGGACCACCGCGGCTTCTGGGGCGTTGTCCTTGGGCAGGATGAGGGCCAGGCCCGCCTCCCGGGTGGCCAGGGCCACGGAGAGGACCCCCCGGGTGGGTTTCAGGCGGCCGTCCAGGGAAAGTTCGCCGAAAAAAAGATAGGGCTCCGCCGCTTCCGACGTTAAAACCCCCTGGGCCGCCAGGAGCCCTATGGCCATGGGCAGGTCGAAGCCGGTGCCTTCCTTGCGCACGTCCGCAGGCGCGAGGTTGATGGTGATGCGTTTGTTGGGGAATTTATAACCGGAATTCTTGAGCGCGCCCCTGACCCGGTCCTTGCTCTCCTTCACCGCGGTCTCAGGCAGGCCCACGGTGGTGAAGGCCGGAACCCCCGGGGCCAGGTCCACCTCCACCTCCACCAGGTAGGCGTCCACCCCCAGCAGGGCCCCACTTTTGACCCGGCCCAGCATCCTCCCCTCCCTGGGATCAGCCGCCGGATGCTCCGGCAATCAGGCCCCGCCTCCGGCCAAGTGCGAGCCGCCAAGTCGCCGGCTGGACAGGACTATTTCATGAGAGGCAGTATGGTTCCTTCTATTACCGACCAGAGCAGCACCAGAACCACCAGGACCATGGCGACGTTTTCCCTGGTGAACCTGGATACGTGATTTCGTATCCTTATATTGGCGTGCGGCCAGACCTTTCGGGTATCACAAAAGATCAGAAACAGCCATAATCCCAGCAAACCCAACTTATCTAAATAATACCCTATCTCCCCTTTGCTAAATGAGATTATGAAGTTGCCTATAAGTAATATGGTCAGCGAAAATATAATAAACTTCTCTGACATAATCATCGGCCAATACCAGGCTGACTTGTTTCTTAAGAATTTGGTAATCTTGGTGTACTTGTCATACACCCAGACCGGATCGATGCCTTCCACCTTCAATTGAATGGAATATTTGCTGAAGTCCAATAAGACCACTTTGTCGAATCGGTTTTTTGTATCCCAACCTTCGATCCACAGCGACAGGTCCGAAATTTTGTCGGGCAAATCCTTCTGATTGAAAAAATCCGCCACCGAGTTGGAAAATACCCGGGTGTTGCCGACGTTGGTGGATACCCTGAAGTATCTCTCGATCTCAGGCTTGGCGAAGGTCTCCTGGATAAGGTCCGTGAGTTGCTGCAGGTCGTTCCTATCCAGGGAGCATGGTCTGATGCTGCCTCTCCTTTCGTATCTTTTCTCAATGTTGTCCATTCCTGTCCCTCGCCCCGGGATTTGGGCCACCATAATCTATTAATTGAAGATTTTCAACGATTAATCTTAAACTTCCGGAACAGGAGTTGCGGCTGTAGGCGGGGCCTGAAGAGGGCCGCGGAGGGAAACGCCGGTTCCCCGGGGTTGAAACACCATGCAGCCCATGATTTGGGGGGACTTCCCGGTGAGGGGCGGCGCCGCGGGCCTACCCGGGGCGCACCAGGCAAGACCCAAAGCGGTTTCACCGGCGGGGGCTACCGGTCCTTGCCTTCCGCCAGCAGCTCTTCCAGGGGCTTCCCGGAATATCCGTAACACATGACGGGCTTCACCACTTGGGGCTGCCTTACTTTTCTGGCCCCCCGCATCTGTTTCATGGTTTTGGGGGGTTCAAGTTCGGTGATGATGGGGGATTTGCTCTTGATGAAGCCGGCCCGCAGGCCGTAAATATCGAATACGGTGCCGTTCGTAAACCAACCCAGTTGTTTGCCGTTTAAGCCATAGAGTTTGTCTTCATACAGATAAGCCACGGGATTGCCATCCCACAGGTACACCGTTTCGCCGTCTTCGGCGATATAGGCTACCGGCTTGCCCTTCTTGTTGTAGAGCGCCACCTCCATACCGAATCACTCCCTTGTTGCCTGGGTGGTTAATACCGTTTTCGGTTTTCGGTTAAAAGTATCAAGTTAATCAATTAGTTACCTGGTCAGTCGGTTTCCATTGCAAGTGAAACCGGGAGAAATCTAAGGAACCAGCCGGTCAATGCGGCAAACGCTGTTCGTGTTCGATCTTCATGCAACGGTCCATGACCACCTGCAACCCGGCTTCCCGGGCTTTTTGGGCCGCTTGGGGTTCAACCAGGCCCAGTTGCAGCCACACCGCTTTGGCGCCCACCTCCACGGCTTCAGCCACAATGGCCGGGATGGCGTCAACCTTCCGGAAGATGTCCACCACCTCCACCGGGAAGGGGATCTCCTTGAGGCTGGGATAGCACTTTTCCCCGAGAATCTCGGCGCAGCTCGGGTTTATCGGCACGATGCGGTACCCGTGGTTTTGCAAGTACCGGGCCACCTGGTAGCTGGGACGGCTGACGTCGGCAGACAGCCCCACCACCGCGATGGTGCGGTACTTCCGCAAAATCTCGCCGATTTCCTCGGGGGCGGCGCTCAGCCGCATTTCATCCATGGAGCGGTCCTCCAATTATCAGGGGCTCCGGCAACCGTTAGAGGCAAGACCAGGCCGGCCTGGCCCCTTAATCCTGCTGGTTGGCGGGACTGGTCTGCTCCACGGTTGCCTGGCTCGGCTTCAGGGCCGGCTCTAACTTCAAGGCCGTCTTGATGTACTGGTGGCCGAATTTTAAAAGTTCCACATCGTCTTCCCAGATGCGCTGCTGCTGGTCGTCGTCCACCTGGAAGATTTGCAGAAACTTGCTCTCAAAAACAAAACGGCGGAACTGGTCCAGGTCGTACATCACCATGTAGAACAGCTTGTTGCCCCGCTCGTCGGTGACCGGGCCGCCGTCGGCGCCCCGGCGCAGCATCATGGTCTTCCATTCCAGGTTCATTTCGTCGTATTGGTCCACTCCATGGTCCGCCCGCCAGGAAGCCACGGTCCACTCGGCTTCCTCCTCATAGCCGCGGCAGTGCGGCTCCCGCACGTAGAAATAGAATTCCTCCGGCCCCTGCTCGGTAATCAGGGTGCCCTGGCCAATGGGGTAGTAGCGGCAGGAAGCCGGCCGGTCCTGGTAGACGATGCAGCCGGTGACATCCCGGACGAAGGGGCAGCGGTCCTCAAACCTGGGCATATCCATGACGACCACGGGCAGGCCCGATTTGTCATGGGCCTCCTGCCGGGTATAGCGGTCCAGAAACTCTCCGGATTCGATTCCCAGTCTCTCTTTCAGGCGCAGGATGTCGTAAGGGGTGAGGATGATGGTGGTTTTGCCGCAACACTCGGTGAAACATGACACGCCCGGGTGGCACCGGAATTTGAACCGGCTGTTGAGGGAGAGCTGACGCGGCTCCACCACCTTCATGTTAAAATCAACCATAAGATGCTCCTTGGAATTTTTCCTGGTTAAAAAAACATATTATCAGAAATTCCATCCAAACCGAAACTCTTTAATCCTCCAGGAGCTCCAGGCGTTGGGCCACTTCCTCCTGCACCTCAAAGGCCTCATCAGGATTGCTCCCGTAGCGGTTTTGCAACTCATAGGCGTCCATCTCCAGGGGGATGGCGGCGTAGTTGAAACCCTGATTCACCCAGCCGTTGATGAAGTGCTCCACGAATTTGTCCAACCCTAAAATGTCGTATTGCACCGCGTGCACCAGCTCGTGAAAGACCAGGGGATGGAGGTCGCGTCCCACGGCCCCGGTTGCCAGCAGGATGGTGTCTACGAAGGTAATGCCGGCCATGGAGCTGAAATCCAGCAGGGGGACCCGGAAGAGGGTGAACAGGGAGCGGTATTCCTCGAGGAAGGCGGGATTATCAACCGCCGGCACTATGGCGATTCGGACCCGCTTGAGCAAGTCGGGGGCGAAATAACGGGAGAACTCAGCCGCGGCCTCCCTCGAGAGTTCCTGGCCCTGGTCCCTATAGGCCATTCTTTGCTGGGCCACCCACTGCCGGCCCCGCTGGACCAGTTGGCCGATGAGCTGATTCATGAGCATGGGACGTTCCTTAATGCGGTTTTGGGTTTTGGGTTTTCGGTTAGAAATTCACCGGATTTGAGAATGTTTTTTCATCTTAATAAATAATTCGGCGCGTTTCAAACCTCTCTGGTCGCAATACCCCACAAACTGGAAAAAACCGGTTTTGTGGGCTATATCGCCTCAGGTATTTGGAGTCGCCAGCTCCTAACGATTTGCAGTCAATCAAACCTCGCAGAAAAAAAGCCGGCCCCCGGGGGGGCCGGCTTCACTGCTTGAATGGACTTCTCGGTCAGAATCCCCGACCCGACATGCGGGCCCAGAGCATGGCCATGGTGCGGTAGACCATGTGGGCCATCTTGGTGTACGGCGCATAGAAGAACAGCATGAACACCGCGGTCAGGTGCAGGAAGTAGGTGGGATAGGCCAGGATCTTGATCCCCACCATCCGGAACAGCCAGGACATCAATCCGGTGGCGCCCACCGTAAAGATCAGGTAGACGAAGAACCAGTCGTAGTAGGAGCCGCCGCCCGCGGTTTCGGCGTTGGCCTGCCGCTCCTTGAGGATGTTGTAGATGCCGTAGAGCAGGGCGGCGGTGCCCGGGATGGCCAACAGCTTCATGATCACGTACAGTTTGGTCACGGACCCGTGGGGTTCGAACCACTCATGAATGAAAGCCAGGCCGGTGACCGCAGCCAGAAAGATGAACCCGACGAGCACGAACAGGTGGTTGTTGGACCGTTTGTAGGTGGTCTCGCACAGCCGGAACCGGTTGTGCATCAGGATATCTTTCAAGGTGGCGATGAGATCGCCCACCAGGTTGCCTTCCACCTTCACCCGCCAGGGACTGGTGCTATTGATGTCCTTCCAGTAGGCCATCACGCCCTTGACCAGGACGGCCAGCGCAAAGACGGCGGCGCCGGTGAAGAGAAAGTCCACCAGCAGGGTGGGGAACATCTTGCCGTAGACGATTTCGCCTTCCGGAATGCCGAGGAACCCGAACATCTTGGCGGCCAGGGCCAACAAGATCAGCGGGAAGGCGACGAGCACCGGGAGAAACTTGGGGTCCCCTACCATCCGGGCAACCTGGGGCGGGGTGGCATATTCCTCGATGCACATCTTTCTGAGGACGTTCATCACTTCGCCGGGTTTGACCCCCCGGGGACAGTAGACGGTGCAATCGCTGCAATGATGGCACAGCCAGAGGTCCGGGGATTTGACCACGTCCTTCAAGCCCCACTGGGCCTGCAGCATTTCCTTCCGGGGGAACGGCTTGTTGTCCGGGGCCAGATTGCAGACCACCGAACAGGTGTCGCATTGATAGCACTGCTTGACGTTGTCCCCCCCGGCGGCGACAACCCGCTTGACGAATTGCAGGTCCGGTTTGATAACAGTTTCGCCTGCCATGGAACCATACCTCCTATAAACCCTTGAAGGGGTTGGGGCCGATTTCTTTCACCCGGGCCACAAAGTCGTCCAATATCTGGGGGAGTTTATCGAAATCGGAGATGGCGATCTGGAACTGCTGCACCCGGTCGGCTTCCAGTCCCAGCTTGTCCAGGGTTTCCGCCAGCTTGGTGAGCCGGTAGGCGCACAGCTCGCTGCCCTTGGCGAAGTGGCACTGGTAGTCGTCGCCGTACTTGCAGCCCAGGAGGATCATGCCGTCCACCCCATTGTTCAGGGCGATTTTGATCCACTCCATGTTGAAGGAACCCAGGCAGCGCAGCGGGATGAAGCGAATCATGGAGGGCAGCCGCAGGCGATGAATGGCGGCGGCGTCCAGCGCCGGCATGGCGTCGTTTTCGCAGATCAGGCCGATGATCCGCACCGGGAACTCCGGGTCATCCTCGTCCTCTAATTCGGGCACGTCCATGGCCTTAATGGCGGAGCCGATGATGTCCACGTTTAAGTCTTTGAAGAAGACGATGCGCTCGGGGCAGGCCCCCATGCAGGTGCCGCAGCGGCGGCAGCGGTTGATCTTGAAGAAGGGCGTGCCCTTCTCGTCTTCCTCGATGGCGCCGAAGGGACATTCCTCGGTGCAGCGCTTACAGGAGGTGCAGCGCTGCATGAAGGGATCCGGGAAGGTTTCGTCCCAGGCCCGGGGGTGCACCGCCATGCCCGCGGCCACGTGTTCCACCGCCTGGATGGCCTTGCACGCCGCGCCCGCGCCGTCTTCCGCGGCCACGGCCATGGTCATGGGCTGGTG
>JBGPBR010000086.1:0-7306 GCA_041481325.1 Desulfobaccia bacterium | reverse complement strand
TAAACCCCATACCTTACCCCAACTGCTGGGTATGGAACTCCAACCCGTTCGGGTACGTACTAATTGTACGGGGCAAGGGCTTACCCCCCCATTGGGGGCATCACTTACCTGAGGCCGCGGCCATGGCCCTGGGGAAGGTCTACTGCTTCGGCCCCACCTTCCGGGCGGAGAAATCCAAGACCCGGCGCCACCTGACGGAGTTCTGGATGGTGGAGGCCGAGGCCGCGTTTCATACCCTGGACGACATCATGCAGCTGGCCGAGGACCTGGTGCGCTACCTGCTGCTCCGGGTGCTGGAGCAGGCCGAGCCCCAGCTTAACCTCCTGGAGCGGGACCTAACCCCGCTTGAAGCCGCGGCGGCCGGTCCCTTTCCCCGTCTCAGCTACGGCGAGGCCCTGGAAAGGTTGCGGGCCGCAGGCAAAGAGCTGGCCTGGGGCGAAGACCTGGGAGGCGATGAAGAAACCGTGGTCTCCCGGATGTTTGACCGGCCCGTACTGGTGCACCGCTATCCCCTGGAGGCCAAGGCTTTCTACATGGAGGCCGACCCCGCGGACCCGCGTCTTGCCCTGTGCGTGGATCTGCTGGCGCCCGAGGGCTACGGGGAAATCATCGGCGGGTCCCAGCGGGTGGACGATCTGGACACCCTGCTGGCCCGGCTGCAGGAGCACAACCTGCCCCGGGAGCCTCTGGAGTGGTACCTGGACCTGCGCCGCTTTGGCAGCGTGCCCCACGGCGGCTTCGGCCTGGGAATCGAACGAGTGGTGGCCTGGCTCTGCGGCCTGCACCACGTCCGGGAAACCATTCCTTTTCCCCGTCTCATCGACCGGCTCTATCCGTAATGGCCGTGATGAGGTTGGGATTTTTTATCTTCATCCAACCTGCCGAAAAGACTTACAATATTCCCAGCCTCTGCGGGCGCTCGGCTACTGGCGGGAGGGGCCGAATGGGGCAATCCATCTCTGTAGCCGCATGAGACTTTGACGCCCTCAAGGCAGGGTATGGCTTAACCCCACCCTTAGAGGGGTATAAATGGCCGAGGACTAATCTTAGAGGATTTTTCAACGAGATTCGTCTTAGCCAGACTTTGGAGACACCCATGGGTATTCGCACCTATTTGACTCTGTCCTACCTGGCTTTGATAATTTTGCTCCTGCTGGGGGCCTGGACGGTGGCGGACCGTCTGTTGGAAAAAGTCACTGAAAACAATGTGCGGTTTTCCGAGGAAGGCGTCCTGGCAATCACCACTGCCAATTACCAATTGTCCAAGAAAATTCTCACCAGTCTGGGGGAATATATAGTCCAGGATAAGGCTCAGGATATGGCCCGGGAATTGTCCCTGATGCTGCGCGGCCGGAAGGAATACGATTACGACCGGCTCCGGAGTGACCCCAAAATTCGTCGCATCGCCTTGCAGGAGATCTTCACCCCGCAGGGGCCGGCGGGTTATACCGATCTGTACGACACCCGCGGCTTTATCCTATTTCATCCCGATAAAAAGGTGGAGGGGCGGAACCAACTGGATTGGCAGGAAGAATATCCGGAAACTACGGACATGATCCGCCGGTCTTTTAACGAAAACCAGGTGAACGGTTATTACAACTTCTTCGATAAGAATAATCAGGAAAGAAGCCGATATTCCAGCCGGGTCCATGTTCCCGGGACTCCCTTCGTAGTCGCGGCCATCGTCAATATCGACGAGTTTTTCCTGCCCACCCAGGAGAAGATGCGCCAGGCCAGCCAGGCCACCGTGGCCCAGGCCAGGCAGCGCATCGAGTCCCATCAGGCTCAGATGAAACAGCAACTGCAATACATCGGCCTGATTGCCGGAGGGGTCCTTTGCTTCATCGGGGTCCTGTTCGGCGTCCTGTTTGCCGGGACCATCTCCCGGCCCATTACCCGCCTGCGGGACGGGGTGCAGCAGGTGGGGGAAGGCGACTTTTCCGTGACCGTGCCGGTGCGGGGGGTCACTGAAGTGGTGCACCTGGCGCAATCCTTCAACCTCTTGGGCCGGCAGCTCGTCGAATATATGGAAAAACGGGACTTCATCCGGGACACCTTCGGGCGCTACGTCACCAAGGAGGTGGTGAGGAAGCTCCTGGAATCGGAGAAAGCCCTGGAAATGGGCGGCGAGACCCGGGAAGTCTCCATCATCATGAGCGATCTCCGGGGCTTCACCGCCATCATCGCGCACATGGATCCGGAGCAGGTCATTTTTTTCCTGAACCGGTACCTGGACAAGATGATCGAGATCATGCTGGATAACCATGCGGTCATCGACGAAATCCTGGGGGACGGGATCCTGGCCTTCTTCGGGGCCCCGGAACCCATGGAGGATCACGCCGCCCGGGCCGTGGCCTGCGCCTTGCAGATGCAGGCCGCCATGGCCGGGATCAACGCGGCCAACGTCGTGGACGGACTCCCCCATCTGGAGATGGGCATCGGGGTCAACACCGGCTCCGTGGTAGTGGGCAATATCGGCTCCGAACGGCGGACCAAGTACAGTGTGGTGGGCTCCCACGTCAATTTTGCCGCCCGCATGGAATCCTACGCCCTGGCGGGCCAGGTCCTCATCAGCCCCTCCACTTATG
Organism: Desulfobaccia bacterium; assembly: GCA_041481325.1. Lineage (GTDB taxonomy): Bacteria > Desulfobacterota > Desulfobaccia > Desulfobaccales > 0-14-0-80-60-11 > DASWLF01. Next base: position 4,718 of record JBGPBR010000086.1, on the reverse strand, counting down.
AGCGCCTCAAAGACCGGGTGGAAGTGCGGGGTTCCCTCAAGGTGGAGATGAAGGGCATGCCGGAGCCGGCCACCCTCTACGAGGTCCAGGGCATCGGCGCTCCCTACAACATCCGGTTGCCGGAGCGCAGCGAAATTCTGGTGCGGCTGCCGGAAAAGATCAACATCCTGGTGGCGCCCCTGAAGGACAAAATAATCAGCGGCCCGCCGGCCCGGGCCTGGATCACCCATCTCTGCGACACCGCGGCCACGGTGGCCATGGGAGAGAGGCTCTCTGAGTGGGACGACGTTCGCCTTACCTTGCTGGATATCGAGCTGAACGAGATCCAGGGCTACGTTTACGGCAAGGTGACCATGGTGAAGGCCACCGCCCCTGATCGGTTCGAGGCGGCCATCAGCTTCACTTCGGTCTCCCCGGAGATTTACCAGATATTGCGGCAAGCCTCGGAAAAGGCCTAATACCGATTTGCCTACCGTTGGCTCAATTCCAAACCAGGGAAACGTAGCATCGCTCCCCCCGGCGGCGCCGGAACCGGACACCCGAGGGCGGGCGTCCCCGCCCGCCGCCTTTGGTAGCCGCAGCCCCTTATAAAAAAGCTGCGCCGGGCACCCGTAGGCGGGTGTCCCACATTTTTCCCTCCTTCCCAAGCTGCGCTTAGGCAAGGTTGGTGGTGGACCGGGGCCACATTTCGTTTCTAGTCTCGAAACTCGAAACTTTATAACTTGGTCAAGCCCCGATAGCATCCAACTCGGGTCGCCAAATTAGCCATAGCCATTGCCGCTATAACTGTTACCATTGGCAGCATGAGGATATTCGCACCCAAACCCGCCCCCCCGGAATCCCAGCCGAGCTTTTTCACCCTGCAGGCCCTGGTCTTCGGCCTGGTGGCCGCGGCCATCTCCAACGTCTACATCACCCAACCGGTGCTGCCCGTCATCGAGGCCGAGTTCGGGGTCGGCCCGGTCCAGGCTTCTTACACCGTGTCCGCGGTGATCCTCGGCATCGCCCTGGCGAACCTGCCTTTCGGGTGGCTGTCGGACCGGGTCCCGGTGCGGCGTCTCATCCTGGTGGGGGGCGCGGTGGTGGCTGCGGCCGGCCTCTGCTGCGCCGCCACCTCCAGCCTGGGCCTCCTGGTGGCGGCCCGGTTCGTGCAGGGGCTCTTCGTGCCGTCGCTCACCACCTGCCTGGCGGCATACCTCTCGGTGAATCTGCCCCTGGACCGCCTGAACGTGGTCATGGGTTCCTACGTGTCGGCCACCGTGGCCGGGGGCCTGGGGGGGCGCCTCCTGGGAGGGTGGATTCACCCGCCCCTGCACTGGCGCTACGCCTTCGTCACGGCCGCCATCTTCCTGGCGGTGGCCACCCTGGCCGCCGGTCGCTGGCTCCCGGCAGGCCAGGTTTCGGGGGAAAGGGCCGGGGAGGGGGAGGGTTTTCTGGCCTTGCTGTCCCGGAAAGACCTGCGCCGTATCTTCCTGGTGGCCTTCGGGGGCTTCTTTGTCTTCTCCTCCATCTTCAACTATCTGCCGTTCTACCTCTCCCGGCCGCCGTTCAACGCCTCCACCCAGCTCATCACCCTGCTGTACCTGTCCTACCTCATCGGGGTCTTTATCGGGCCGGTGGCCGGCAAGCTCAGCAACCGCATCGGCAACGGCGGCACCATGGTCCTGGGCTCCGTGGTCTTCGCCGCGGCCATCGCCATCACCTTCATCAAGTCCCTGGTAGCCATCGTGGCGGCCCTGGCCCTGGTCTGCGCCGGGTTTTTCGCCATCCACGCCGCGGCCGCGGGCTCCCTCAACCTGCGGCTCACTTCCTCCCGGGGCCGGGGCAACTCCTTGTACGTCCTGGCCTACTACCTGGGGGACGCGGTGGGCATCACCCTTAGCGGCTACGCCTACAACCTGGCCGGCTGGCCCGGAGTGGCCACCCTGGGCCTCCTGATGTTGGCCATCCCCTTTGCCACCGGCATGGCGGAAAGGCAGCAGGGGAGGGGGGGGCAGCCCTGAATGAGGTCGTGCCCCGTCTCCGGATAAGCTATAATCTAGGAGGTTCGGGTTTCGAGCCGATTCGGGTTCAAAAGGCTGCCTTGGCAGCCGCAGATGTAAGTGGGCACCGCCCAGCATCTACCCCGAAACCGTTGTCTGATAAGAGGCTCGGGGCCCTGGGCCCGGCGGCCCCCGGCTGCCGGGCTCCTGAAATATAAAGATTACTTGCCAAAGTTGCGAACCGTGGTATACGGTCGATTTAACATTTTCGTCTTAATCAAGTCTAAATTAATGAAAGCCGGTGAAGAGACCCCATGACTGAATCTCAGCTCGTGGCCCGGGCCCAAGATGGAGAGCTCCCGGCGTTCGAAGAGTTGGTAATAAGATACCAGCGGGAGGTCTATGGCCTGGCGTGCCGCATCGTCAGCGATTTGGAAGAGGCTAAGGATTTGACCCAACAGGCCTTTTTGCAGGCCTTTGTCCACATCAAGAGTTTTCGCCAGGATGCCCAGTTTCGCACCTGGCTGTTCCGGATAGCCATCAACCAGTGCTACAATTTTTTAAAGACGCGCAAGAAATTCGGGGACCCGGTGGATATGGACGACATGATTCTCGCGGGCAATGAATCGCCGGAATCGGACCTAATATCCCACGAGGACCACCAGCGCCTCTATGCGGCCCTGGAAAAACTCCCCGCCAAGCAGCGGGCGGTCATTACCCTGAAGGTGGAGCAGGGGCTGTCCTACCAGGAGATCAGCCAGGTCCTGGGAGGCACCGCCGGGGCGGCCCGGGTCAACTACTGCCAGGCTTTGAAGACCTTGAAGAAATACTTTAACAGCGAGGACGAACATGGGATGGCATTGCGCCCTTCTCCAGCGGTGGCTGCCAGAGTACCCCGACGGTGATTTGCCCGCCTTTTGGAAACGGCGGCTGCAGAGTCATCTGGAGCGCTGCTCCGAGTGCCGGCGTGAGCTGGCGGCTCTGCAGGAGGTCGTGGCGGCCATTAAGGCGGCCCCGGTAGCGGAGCCGGAGCCTAAGTTCTGGACGGATTTCTCCCGGGAGCTGCACCTGAAACTGGCCCGGGCGGCCCACGAAATAAAGGACGCCCCTCCGGCCGCTTCCAGACCATGGTGGTCCAGGCTGCCCTATCTCCTGGGAGCCCCGGCCCTGGCAGTCCTGGCCCTGGTGATGATCACCTACTTCAGCAGCCCTGAGGCGCCGATCCTGGCCCCCAAGCCCCAGATGGCCGAATCGTCGGCGCCGACCCCGGCCACGAAGGCGTCCAGAGTAGCGGAAGCTCCCAAATCCCTGGAAGCCCCGAAAGTGGCGGCAGTCCCCCAAGCCGAGGGGACCCGGACCCCGGCCGTGGCCGAAGCGCCGCTGGGGGCGGCCTCCGACCAATTTTCCCTGGCCACCCTGGATAACAACGGGACCTCACCGGAAGATGATCTGGATTTATTTAGCGGGGATCTGGATTCCGTCCTCGCCGGCATGAATGACCAGGAAAAAGAAAATTTTCTGAAAAAAATGAGTCAAAAGAAAGAGGACGGATCATGCCTAGAAAGCTCCTTGTCTATTTCCTCGGTCTGATGCTGGCCGGCACGGCCTCTGCTACCTGGGCCTGGGCCCAACCCGGCGGCGGCAAGTTCCAGGATAAATTTCAGGAAGTCAAGCGGAGCCAGTTGGGGCCGGCCCTGGGGGTGGACCAGCGCACCGTGGACAAGCTGCTCCAGATCGACCAGCGCTACCAGCCCCAGCGGCAGCAGTTGATCAAAGAGAGCAAGTCCGAGTTCATGCGACTGCGCCAGGCCATGGACCAGCCCAACCCCTCGGAACAGGACATCAAGACCATCCTGACCAACATAACGCGTAAGCAGCGGGAAATCGAGAGTCTGAAACAGCGGCAGGGCGAAGAGGAGATGGCCGTCCTCTCATCCGTCCAGTATGCCCGCTACATCCTATATCTCCACTCTTTGACGCAGGAGGCCAGGAGCGTCAAGGGGCGGCCGCCGGGCCCCGGCAGAGCCGCGCCCATGACTCCCGCCACCCCACGGGAGATCCCAGTATACCGCCCCGGGGCGCCGCAGTAAGCCGGAGCGGATTGGCGCCGCCGGAGGGCAAATAATCGGGGAGAGGGAAGTTGGTTTCCTCTCCCCGGCGTGTTTCCGGCCGCTTGCCCGGCGCCGCCCGCCCCAGGTTTTTTCTGCGGCCCCCTTGCCAAACCCGCCCCAGCCAAGCTAAAATATCACCGTCTTGCCGGAGTGGTGGAATTGGTAGACGCAGAGGACTCAAAATCCTCCGGGCGTAAGCCTGTGCCGGTTCGAGTCCGGCCTCCGGCACCATAGTAAAATCAAGGGGTTAGGCTTCAAGGGCCTGCCCTTTTTTGTGGCGGATTTTGGGGTAGGTGTCCATATTGGTGTCCATCGTGTCCATTTTCACCCCCACCAGGGCCTTGAGTTCTTCCCGACTCACGGTGTTATACCTCTTAAACACGCTCATAGTCTTGTGGCCGGTGGCCGCCATGATCCTGAAATAGTCATGGCCTTCAAGCCGCCGGTTATTTATGAAGGTATGCCGCAAGTCGTGAAAGTTGAAACCATCCAACCCGGCTTTCCGGCGCGCCGCTTGAAAGGCTTCACGAATTGAGGTTATCGGCTTGCCATCTCTCAAAAAGACCCGCACTCCCGGCAAGCCTCGGGGCATGGCCCTGAACATCTCCACCAGCTCCCCCATAAG
>JBGPBR010000085.1:0-7330 GCA_041481325.1 Desulfobaccia bacterium | reverse complement strand
TTAAGGAAGCCTTGCCGCACTCCAAGGTGAAAAAGGGCGACGTCATGAAGGCCGTGGTGGTGCGCACCGTCAAAGAGATGCGGCGCCCTGACGGCTCTTACATCAAGTTCGACGACAACTCCGCGGTGCTGATCAACCCCGCGGGGGACCCCATCGGCACCCGCATCTTCGGGCCCGTGGCCCGGGAACTGCGGGCCAAGCGCTTCATGAAGATCATCTCGCTGGCCCCGGAGGTGCTCTAAGATGGGCAAGGCAAAAAAACCGGAGCCGGTCAGGATCCGCCTGAAGAAAAACGATCTGGTGGAGGTGACCACCGGCAAGGAGCAGGGCAAAACCGGCAAGATTCTCAAGGTCTTCCGGGAGAAAAACCAGGTGCTGGTGGAAAAAGTCAACATGATCAAACGCCACACCCGGCCCAGCCCCACCACCGGCCAGGGGGGCATCGTGGAGAAGGAGGCGCCGCTGTACGTCTCCAAGTTAAAGCTTATTTGTCCCAAGTGCGCCACGGCCACCCGTTTTCGCATGACCGTGACCGGCGAAGGCAAGAAGGTCCGGGTGTGCCTGAAATGCAAGGAATTGATTGATGGCTGAGAAAGATACCGACAAAAAAGGGAAATCCAAGGCCAAGGCCAAGGCCAAGGCCGAGCCCAAGGCCGAGGCCAAGAAGGCGAAAGGCGGCGAGGCCAAAGCGGCCAAGGCGGCCGCGCCCAAGGCCGAGCGGCCGGCTGAACCCGCGGCCCCCAGGACGCCGCCGCGCCTCCTGGAATTCTACCGCTCCGAGTGCGTGCCCAAGATGATGCAGGAGTTCCGGTACAAAAGCGCCATGCAGGTGCCGCGCCTTACGAAGATCGTGGTCAACCTGGGGATGGGGGAAGCCATCCAGAACATCAAGCTGTTGGAGTCGGCCTCCGCCGAGCTCGCCGCCATCACCGGCCAGAAGGCCGTGGTGACCCGGGCCAAGAAGTCCATCGCGGCCTTTAAATTGCGGGAAGGCATGCCCATCGGGACCATGGTGACCTTGCGGCGCCAGCAGATGTACGAATTCTTCGACAAGCTGGTGAACGTGGTGCTGCCCCGGGTGCGGGACTTCCGGGGAGTCTCCGAGCGGGCTTTTGACGGCCGGGGCAACTACACCCTGGGCATCCGGGAGCAGATAATTTTCCCGGAAATCGACTACGACAAGATCGACAAGGTCAAGGGGATGAACATTACCATCGTCACCACCGCCCCCACCGACGAGGAGGGCAAATTATTGCTGAAACTCATGGGATTACCCTTCAGGAAATAAGGATGGTAGGGGAGGGCCCAGCCCCCCCTGCGGAGACAGGAATGGCAAAGAAATCATTGATCGCCAAGGCAAAGCGCCAACCCAAGTTTAACGTCCAGAACTACAACCGCTGTCCGTTGTGCGGGCGGCCCCGGGCCTTCCTGCGGCGGTTCGGAATCTGCCGCATTTGTTTCCGCAGCATGGCCCTCAGGGGTGAAATCCCCGGGGTTATCAAATCCAGCTGGTAGGCCAAAGATGAGCATGACCGATCCAATCGCCGACATGTTGACCCGGATTCGCAATGCCGGGGGGGCCCGTTTCGATAAGGTGGATATCCCGGCCTCCCGCATGAAGATCAGCCTGGCCAAGATCCTCAAGGAAGAAGGCTTCATCAAGAACTACAAGGTGATTAAAGACAGCCGCCAGGGTATCCTCCGGGTCTACCTCAAATACAACGATAAACAGCAGCCCCTGATCCAGGGCCTGAAAAGGGTAAGCAAACCGGGACGCCGGGTTTACACCGGCCACGCCGAGCTTCCCAAGGTCCAGGGCGGCCTGGGGGTGGCGGTCATCTCCACCTCCCGGGGGGTCGTCACCGACCGCCAGGCTCGCAAGCTGGTAATGGGGGGCGAAGTGCTGTGCGAGATCTGGTGAGGATGAGACTATGAGCCGCATAGGTAAAAAGCCGGTGCCTTTGCCCCAAGGGGTGAAGGTCAAGTTGGAAGACGGCAAGCTGAAGGTCACCGGCCCCCATGGCTCCCTGGAGCAGCTTATGCCGCCCCGGGTGCAGATCAACATCGGGGCCCAGGAGATCCGGGTGGAGCCGGTGGACGACAGCCGCCTCACCCGCTCCTACTGGGGCCTGGCCCGCACCTTGGCGGCCAACATGGTCATCGGGGTGAGCGACGGTTTCACCCGGGTCCTGGAACTGGTGGGTACCGGCTACAAGGTGGAGGCCAGGGGTGACACCCTGATCTTCAGCGTGGGCTACTCCGTGCCGGTGGAGTTCCCGTTGCCCAAGGGCATCTCCGCCAAGGTGGAGAAGGCCAACCGCATCGAACTGAAGGGGGCCGACAAAGAGGAGCTGGGCCAGACCGTGGCGGTCATCCGGCAACTGCGGCCGCCCGACCCGTATAAAGGCAAGGGCATCAAGTACGCGGGCGAAGTGATCCGGCGCAAGGTCGGCAAGTCCGGCGGCCGTTAAAGGAGACTAGAGCAATGAACCGCAGACTGGCGGCGCGCCTGAAACGGCAACAGCGCATCAGGAAGAAGATCAGCGGCAGCGGCGAGCGCCCCCGCCTGTCGGTCTTTCGCAGCGCCAAACATATTTACGCCCAGATCATCGACGACGGCCAGGGTCAGACCATGGTGGCGGCCTCCACCCTGAGCAGCGAGATCCGGGAGAAGCTCTCCGGCTTGAAGAAGGCCGACGCCGCCCGGCTGGTGGGGCAGCTCCTGGCGGCCCGGGCCAAGGCCAAGGGCATCAGCAAAGTGGTCTTCGACCGCAACGGTTTCCTCTATCACGGCCGGGTGAAGGCCGTGGCCGAAAGCTGCCGGGAACACGGCCTGGATTTTTAGCGGGCGGCCGTCAGCTTGCCGCGGTCAGCTAAAAAATTAGATCAGCCGCACCACTGAGGCTGATAGGTAACCAAAGGGCTTAACCTACTTAATGATAATCATAAGATTTTAAAGCTGATAGCTGCATTTCCGGAGGTAAACTTGTTCGATCCAGAGGCACAGGAATTAACCGATAAGGTAGTGAACATCGCCCGGGTGGCCAAGGTGGTCAAAGGCGGGCGGCGCTTCCGCTTCAGCGCCATCGTGGTGGTGGGCGACGGCAAGGGCAAGGTGGGCGCCGGACTGGGCAAGGCCCACGAAGTGCCCGAAGCCATCCGCAAGGCGGTGGAGCAGGCCAAGAAGTCCATGATCCAGGTGCCCATTATCAACAATACCATCCCCTACACGGTGGTGGGCGAGTTCGGCTCCGGCAAGGTCCTGCTCAAACCCGCCTCCGAAGGCACCGGGGTCATCGCCGGCGGCCCGGTCCGGGCGGTGGTGGAGGTGGCGGGCATCAAGAACGTCCTCACCAAGTGCCTGGGGTCGCACAACCCCCACAACGCGGTGAAAGCCACCATGGAGGCCCTGATGCAGCTGGTCTCGCCCGAGGAAGTGGCCCACCGGCGCAACCGGACCCTGGCGGAGATATTGGGATAGAGTGAGCAGGGAGCAGTTAGCAGGGAGCAGTTTGAGAGAGCATGCCTCAACTGCTTACTACTCACTAATAAAGGAAAGATAATGATTCTAGAGATAACCCTAAAAAAGAGCCCCATCGGCCGGCCGCCGCAGCACCGGTTGACCCTGAAGGCCCTGGGGCTGACCCGCCTGCAAAAGACGGTGCGCCACCGGGAGACCCCGGCCATCGCCGGCATGGTGCGCCAGGTCAGCCACCTGGTGGCAGTGCGGCAGGTTCCGGAAGGAGAATAACCCATGCGACTTTCAGAACTTTCGCCCAGCCCCGGGTCCAAGCACAAGAAGAAGCGGGTGGGCCGGGGACCGGGGTCGGGTTCCGGCAAGACCGCCTCCCGGGGCCACAAAGGCCAGAATTCCCGGGCCGGCGGCGGGGTCAAACCCGGGTTTGAAGGCGGCCAGATGCCCCTGCTCCGCCGCATCCCCAAACGCGGCTTTACCAACATCTTCCGGAAACCCTGGGCCATCGTCAACCTGCGGGACCTGAACCGGTTCGCGGCGGACAGCGTGGTCGATGCCGAATCCCTGATCGCGGCGGGGCTCGTCAAGCAGAACTCCCGGCGCATCAAGCTCCTGGCCCAGGGGGAAGTGACCGTGCCCCTGGTCGTCAAGGTGCAATCCGTGAGCGGCCAGGCCCGGACCCGCATCGAGGCCGCGGGCGGCAAGGTGGAGGTGGTCTAGGGGCGTGATTTATCGCACCAGGGACGCCAGGAATCATAATGTAGAGCCGGCGCCTTCTCCGGCTCAGGAACCGCCGAGGGCGGCGGTTATACCTTTGGGTTAACCCCAAAACGGAGATCAATTAGTGTCCGCCTTTTCCAGCATCGCCAAGATACCCGAGCTGAAGAAGCGCATCTTCTTCACCCTGATGATGTTGGCGGTATATCGTCTCGGCTGTCAGATCCCCACTCCGGGGATCGATCCCGATGCCCTCATGGCCTTTTTTGCCCGCCAGCGGGGCACCATCTTCGGCCTGTTCGACATGTTCTCCGGGGGGGCGCTGGAACGCCTGAGCGTCTTCGCCCTGGGCATCATGCCTTACATCAGCGCCGCCATCATCATGGAACTCCTCAAGGTGGTCATACCGGGGCTGGAAAAGCTGTACAAGGAAGGTGAAGCCGGGCAGAAAAAGATCAAGCAGTACATCCGCTACAGCACTTGTGTCATCGCCGCGGTCCAGGGCCTGGGGATCGCGGTGGGTCTGGAGTCCATGACCGGCGGGGGCGGGTCCATGCCCGTGGTCATGCACCCCGGCTGGGCCTTCCGGCTGATGTGCGTGCTCACTCTCACCAGCGGCACCGCCTTCATCATGTGGCTGGGTGAGATGATCACCGAGAGGGGCATCGGCAACGGCATCTCCCTGATTATTTTCGCGGGCATCGTGGCCCGGCTCCCTTCCGCCATCATCAACACCTTCCAGTTGATGAAGACCGGGGAAATCATGCCGATTCTCATGATCCTCCTGGTCCTCGCCATGGTGGTGGTGGTGGGGGTCATCGTCTTCGTGGAGCGGGGCCAGCGCCGCATCCAGGTCCAATACGCCCGTCGGGTGGTGGGCCGGCGCATGTACGGCGGGCAGAGCACCCACCTGCCCCTGAAGGTGAACACCGCCGGGGTCATCCCGCCCATCTTCGCCTCCTCGCTCCTGATGTTCCCGGCCACCATCGCGGGATTCGTCCAGAACGAGTGGGTGAAGTGGGCCTCGGAGTCCATCTCCCCGGGCGGCTGGGGCCATGAGTTGCTCTATGTGGGCCTGATCATCTTTTTCTGCTACTTCTACACCGCGGTGACCTTCAACCCGGTGGACGTGGCGGAAAATTTGAAGAAATGGGGGGGCTATGTGCCGGGCCTAAGGCCGGGCAAACCCACCGCGGAGTATATCGACCGGATCCTGACCCGTATCACCCTGGGGGGCGCCATCTATGTGTCTGCGGTTTGCGTGCTGCCCTCCTTTTTGGTGCAAAAGTTCAACGTTCCCTTTTACTTCGGCGGTACAGCCCTGCTGATCGTGGTCGGGGTGGCCATGGACACCATGAGCCAGATCGAGTCCCATCTGCTCACCCGCCATTACGAGGGTTTCATGAAAAAACGCATGAGCCGGGTACGGCGTTAACCAAGGAGGCAAGCATGAACCTGATCCTGTTGGGGGGCCCGGGCGCGGGCAAAGGCACCCAAGCCAAAAAGCTCATCGAAAAATTCCAGATCCCGCAGATTTCCACCGGGGACATTTTACGCGCCGCCGTGAAGGAAGGCACCGAAATGGGCCGCAAGGCCAAGGAATACATGGATGCCGGCAAACTGGTCCCCGATGAAGTGGTGATCGGCATCATCAAGGACCGACTGGCGCAGCCGGATTGCAAGAAAGGCTTCATCCTGGACGGCTTTCCCCGCACCGTGCCTCAGGCCGAGGCCCTGGACAAGGTGCTGGGGAGCCTAGCCACCAAGATCGACCATGTGGTTTCCATCGACGTGGACGAAGAAGCCCTGGTGGCCCGCCTCACCGGCAGGCGCACCTGCAAGAGCGCGGCTTGTGGCCAGATGTACCACCTCAAGTTCACCCCGTCCAAGAAGGCAGGCATCTGCGACAAGTGCGGCGGCGAACTCTACCAGCGGGACGACGACAACGAGGCCACGGTGCGCAACCGCCTGAAGACTTATAACGAGGCCACCGCCCCCCTCATCGGCTACTACTCGGTCAAGGCCCTGGTGCGGCCCATCAAAGGCGAGGGCGGCATTGACGACATCTTCAACAAGATCGTCGGCATTGTGACTGGAGGGGCCTGCAGTTGTGGGTGCAAACACTAAAACCCCTTGGCGTCCTTTGCGTCTCGGCGGGCCCTACTCTCACGCACAGGCGCCGAGACGAAAAGACGCAGCGGTTTTATGATTCCTTTGAAGTCGCCCCAGGAGATCGCCAGGATGGAAACGGCCAACCGCATCGTGGCCGAAATCCTGGAGGGTGTGAGAGAACGGGTTCAACCCGGGGTCGAGACCCGGGAGCTGGACGAGCTGGCGGAGGACTTGTGCCGCCGGCGCCGGGTGGAGCCGGCCTTCAAAGGCTACCGGGGCTTTCCCCGCTCCATCTGCATCTCGGTGAACGAGGAGGTCGTCCACGGCATCCCCGGGTTCCGGAAACTTAAGGACGGGGACTTGGTGAGCCTGGACTTCGGGGTCAAGTACGACGGCTTTTACGGGGACGCGGCCATTACCGTGGCGGTGGGGGAACTTGCCGCCCAGGCCCGGGCCTTGATGGCGGCGACCGAGGCGTCCCTGTACGCCGGGATCGACCGGTTCAAGGCCGGGAACCGCCTCAGCGACATCTCCCATGCGGTGCAGACCGTGGTGGAAGGGGCGGGCTTCGCGGTGATCCGGGAGTTCGTGGGGCACGGCATCGGGCGGTCCCTGCACGAGGACCCCCAGATCCCCAACTTCGGGCCCCCGGGCCGGGGTCCGGTCCTGCAGCCGGGCATGACCCTGGCCATCGAGCCCATGACCGCGGCGGGGGCCTGGAAGGTCAAGATTTTGGCGGACGGCTGGACCGCCGTGACCCAGGACGGGTCGCTGGCGGCCCACTTCGAGCACACGGTGGCCCTGACGGACCAGGGAGCGGTGATCCTGAGCCGGCTTTAGGGGCGGCAGGCCGGTGGCGCCACCCCGCCGGAGGCAGCAATCTTGATTTTGGGCCGGATGTGGATTATTATAAAGTAACCTCTTGAAATAACTATAAAGACACGGTAAATGCCCAAAGAAGACGCCATTGAAGTCGAAGGGACGGTGATCGAGCCGCTGCCCAACGCCATGTTTCGGGTGGAATTG
>JBGPBR010000084.1:0-7337 GCA_041481325.1 Desulfobaccia bacterium | reverse complement strand
TTAATGTGCCGGCCGACCTCGACCAGCTTGGGCGAGATAATTCACATGGCGCAGTCATTGGTGGGAAAGGTCTTGTCCAACTGCGACATGACCCCACCAATGGCGGTTTTGGCCTCCACCATGTGAACGAAGTATCCGGCATTGGCCAGATCCAACGCCGCCTGCATCCCGGCGATACCGCCGCCGACCACCATCACTGCGCCCACCGGATCACTGCCCTGCTTTTTCGCGTTCATACGTAATCACCTATAACTCTTAGTTTGTATACAATACTTTAGCCAAATCTTGTGAAAAAATCAATGGAAAAGCCTTTCACTCCGCTATTGTGCTTTATAGAACAAGCGGGTTTCACCAGTCAAGCAAAAATCGGATTTTTTGACAGGTCTGCTGCGCCAATATTGACTTTATCCAATAAGAATATAAAGTTAGGGTTAATACCCACCGCGCCGGAAAATAATCCTGCTCTTAGGGCGGTGGGGCACCCGGCCCGATGCGGGCCCGCAGGATGCCGCCGGGGGCTGCCGGTTCCCCCGGTTGCCGGGGGCGTGCCGGCAGGGGAACTTAACTCATGGGACCTCCACCCCAGCCGCCAACCGGGGGTTTCCTCCCCCGTGGTCGCCCAAACGCCGGTTGCGTTGAAAAAAAATCTTAACTTGACCAAAAAGGGCGATGAATATAAAAATAATTGAGTTGACTTTTCGGTAAACGCCGATGTATCATGGGGTTGGAAAGGAGTTGTGGCGGCTTAATTCTCATTTACTCCAGTGGGGGGGGAGAATAGCCGGGTGTCAACCTTAGCAGAAAGGAGGAAGTAGCATGCGGAAATTGGTGGTAGGGTTGATGGTGGCTCTGGCGTTGGTAGCCTTTGTTTCGTCCATCGCCGTGGCCCAGGCTAAGAGTGCCAAGTTGCTCTGCGTCTCCAAGAAGGATCTCAAGGGGGAAGAGACGGTGGCATCCTGCCTGGCCAAAGGGGAACGGTTCGCCGTGGTCGATCCTTATGGCCTCGTGCGCATCTTGAGCCCGGAAGAAATCGAACTGACCAAGGCCTTCAATCCCAAGGCCTTCGAGACCCGGGCCTTTGGAATGCAATATGAGAAGTTAGCGCCGGTTTTACCGCCGCTGCCCGTTGATCCGCGTATTCCGAATTAAGGTGTTAATCCCTGTTATGTTGGGAGATCTTTGAGCGGAGGACCCCATCTAACAGGCCCCAAAAGCCCCCAAAGCTATCTTTGGGGGTTTTTTCGTTAAAGTTGAGGCTAAGATGCTGGAAATCCAAGACCTGTGGGTGAGTATCGAGGACCGGGAAGTGCTCAAGGGCATCAATATGGCGATCCCCATGGGCGAGACCCACATCCTGTTCGGGAAAAACGGCTCCGGAAAATCCACCCTGCTCATGGCCATCATGGGCTTTGCCCGGTACCGGGTGGTGCAGGGGCAGATCCGCTTTCTGGGCCAGGACATCACCAATCTGCCGATATTTGAGCGGGCCCGCCTCGGTTTAGGGCTATCATTCCAGCGCCCCCCCACCATCCGGGGAGTTAAAATCGCCGATGTCCTGCGGGTGTGCGCTCATGGCAGGATATCGCCCCAGGCCTTGGCCGCGGCCTATAACTTCGTCCCCTTCCTGGACCGCGAGGTTAACTACGGGTTTTCCGGGGGTGAAATCAAACGCTCCGAACTGCTGCAGCTCCTGGCCCAGGACCCCAAACTGGTGCTCCTGGATGAACCGGAGTCCGGGGTGGACATGGAAAATCTCCAGGTGGTGGGAGCGATCATCCAGCACCTGTTGCAAAAAGACCGGCGCCGCCAGCACCGGGAAAAATCCGGGCTCATCATCACCCATACCGGCTTCATCATGGACTACGTCCACGCGGACCGGGCCTACATCCTGGGCGAGGGCCGCATGTGCTGCCAGGGCAATCCCCGGGAGCTGCTGCACGACATCAAGAATTTCGGTTACGAGGAATGCGCCAAATGTCGGAGATAAAAGAGCGGGCCGCAAAAAGCCGGGAGAAGAAAGCTGCCCTGGGAGCGGATCTGAACCTGGAGGAATTTTCCCGCCAGGGCGGCGCCTGGGAATACGACCCCGAATACCGCCATTTCACCCCCGAAGAACGGAGCCGGCTGCTCACCGCGGGGATCGAACTCACCGATGAGGACCATGCCGGCACCTTCCTGCAGGCCGACCGGGCCATCGTCCACTGCCAGTCCCGGCAGCCAGGGGTGGAGGTGTTGCCCATCACCGAGGCCATGGAACGCCACTCCTGGGCCCGGGACCTGCTCTGGGGACTGGTGGCGGTGGACGCGGACAAATACACCGCCAACACCGAGCTGGACCTGGACAACGGTTACTTCATCCGGGCCGTTAAGGGGGCTAAGATTCCCCGGCCGGTGGAGTCCTGCCTGTATCTGCGCACCGACCGCTTTTCCCAGCACGTGCACAACCTGGTGGTGGTGGAGGAAGGGGCCGATCTCCACATCATCACCGGCTGCACCTCTCACCCCGAGGTGCGCTCCGGCCTCCACATCGGGGTGTCGGAATTTTACGTGCGCCAGGGTGGGCGCCTCACCTTCACCATGGTCCACAACTGGGGGGAGAACGTCCATGTGCGGCCCCGCACCGCGGTGATGGTGGAGGCGGGCGGAGTTTACGTCTCCAACTACATCTTGCTGCGCCCGGTAAAGACCGTGCAGATGTACCCCACCGTGACCCTGAACGGCGAAGGGGCGGTGGCCCGCATGCAGTCCATCATCGTGGCCCACCCCGGCTCGGAGGTGGACGTGGGCGGCCGGGTCATCCTCAAGGCCCCCCGCACCCGGGCGGAAATCATCGCCCGCACCATCACCACCGGCGGCCACAGCATCGCCCGGGGCCACCTGGTGGGGCTGGCGCCGGAGATCAAAGCCCACCTCGAATGCCGGGGCCTCATCCTGGGCAAGGGCACGGTCTACGCCGTCCCCGAACTTGAGGGCCGGGTCGCGGGGGTGGATATGTCCCACGAGGCCGCCGTGGGCAAGATCGCCATGGAAGAAGTGGAGTACCTCATGGCCCGGGGCCTGGACGAAGAGGAAGCCGTGTCCACCATCGTCCGGGGCTTCCTCAAAGTGAAGATCGAGGGCCTGCCGGAGGCCCTGGAAGAAGAGATGGACCGGGTCATCCTGGAAACGGGCAAGGGGCTGTAAGACGGTTTTGGGTTTTTAGTTTTTGGCTAAACCGATTATTACCGGGGCGCCGTTCAGGGCGCCCTTTCCTTTTTCGGTCGCCGCCTTTTTGGCTGGAAATCCGGTTAAAAGTGGTTAGACATGGGGAGGATGGAGGATATGGATCCGGTTCGGACCTGGGCAGGAAGCTCGCCCAACCAGAAGAGGCCAGATTCGGCCAGGGCAACCACGACCGGATGGTCCTGACCCTGGCGGATCTGAAAAAGGCCCTGGGAATCCACGACCTGGAGCAGTTCACTCCGAAATTGTAGGGGCGCCCCGCGGCGGGGTTGGCGACGGGCCACCCCGCCTGCGGTCAGCGGGGTGGCGCCGGGGCGGGTTCTTTGACCGGCAGCATGAGGTTGTCCCATCCCTGCCGGCGCGACAACCCCTGGCTGTGGCTGACCAGGCTCACCAGAAACCATCTCTGGGCGCCGTCCGCGGTGGCGAGCAGCTGGAATCGGGCCTCATAAACCAACTGCTTCTGGTTCTTGTCGCCGGGGTTGGCGATGAGCACATAGGCCACCCGGGAGTTGGCCCGCTCACCCGGGGTGTAAAAGCCGTAAAATTCCACCACCTTGCAGTAGCCGGGGTTCCAGCCGTCCAGCAGGCTTTGGGCGGCCGCGGCGGTGAGCGGCGGAGACGCCGAGGACGGCACCGCACATCCCAGCAAGAACCCCAGCAACAGCAACAACCCGACTCGGCGGCCGGCGGCCGATGGCGTCATGATTTCTCCCTCCCAAAATCCCTAAGGCGCACCTCCAGGCAAGCTGCCCTTCATTAAACCGGGCTCGACCTAAAAGTATCGCTATATTTGAGAATTATCTTTCCAACCCCATGGAGCCTGGTCGGGGTGGGGCGCGAACCGCCCCGACAATTAACCCTTACTTTATAGTGATATTTTCAGGTCACCCCATAAGCTGCGGGAAAGTGGCCCACCAGCCCCCAAATCTACCGAATCCCAAAATCGCCTCTCGCGGGCATTCCTGAAAAGAAGCGCCTGACCAGCCCTTTCCGGGCCGGGATCATTTTGGCATCAGCCCGGCTTCCGTGAGCCAGTCCATCACCTTCTTGCTGGCCGCCTGTCCGTGGATGGCCTTCCCTTGGGGGCTGAAGATCACGAAATGCGGCACCGAACTGATCCGGTGCTGCTGGGCCAGGGGCGACTTCCAGTCAATGCCTTTTATTTCCGGGCGGTTGATGTTCACTTTCTTGATGACCAACTCAGGGCGCTTTTGGGCCAACGCCTCGAGCAGCGGCGCCAGGCGCAGGCACGGCGGGCAGAACGGGCTGTAGAAGTCGATGAGAGTGGTCTTCCCCTTGACCCGCAGTGATTGCAGGTCTAATGTCTCCCCACCCTGCCCGGAATTGGCCTCCAGAAGTTCTGCCGCCGCGGCACCCGCGGCCGGAAGCAGGGCCAGGGCCACCAGGAAAAATACCTGCCAAGATGGACGCTTCGGATGTTTCATAACCCTTACATATTGCCTTGGGCCGGCCTTGTCAATCTCTAAAAGGTGTCCGCTTTTCAGCTTTTTGTTTCAAAGTTTATTATCGCTTGAACCTTAAACCTTGAACTTTGAACTATTTTTTCAGCAACTGGCTGCGGGAGCGGCCGACATTCTGGAACACCGCCTGGAAATCCCGGTAAAGCCTCTTGTTGTCCCGGACCCGGTGACATTTTTTCAGGTAGCTTTTGGGATCGGGATTCTCGGCCAGGAGATCCAGGCCTTCCCAGCGCTCCTTCCGGGGAAAGGCGTAGTATGGATAGTCCCGGGGGATGCCCCGGATATAGGTTACCTGGGGCACCACCCATTCCAGCCGGGCGAGATACAGGCGGTGCATGCCGTCGTTGATGATGAGGGCCACGGTGCCGTCCGCCTCGATGGACTCCTCCACTATGGGGGGATAGAGGTCGTAGGTCACCTCCTGGCCGTCGGGAAGGGCGACCGTGTAGGTGACGAAACCGTCCAGCCGGAAGAGATCCACCCCGTGGGCCGCCAGTGCCCAACGCAATTCCTGGGTTTTCCGCAATTCCTGGAGCCAGATGTAATGCTGGGTGGGGTGGAGGGAGTCGGGGTGAATCTGCTCCAGACTGATGAGGGCCTGCTCATAAACTAAAACCTCGGGTTGCTTCAGCAGGGGCACCTGGCGGAGACGGCTGAGCAGTTCGGCCGCGGCATGGCGTTCCAAAGAGAGTATGTTCATTTTTCAAAACAATGGTATTTAAGTTTGTTCAGTTTGTCGGACTCGGAGCTTTTGCAAAAGAAATGGCCGGGTTATCAAAATCGCGCTTAGGGAATCCCGGGCAGTCTGCACCGCCACCGGGAGCGGAGAATCTCGTATTTCCCTGCTTAAGCCCGAGATCCTGCGCCTGGGGTCGAGGTTAATATTTTTTTACCACGATCATCTCAGCCGGACTAGAACCTGCGCCTGTTGTGTTTTTAGTGGAAATGGGCGGGAATGTCGAGGGAAAATGAGCCCCCGGGTACAAATTTTCCTATCCCTTCAGAATGACCATGGGGGTTCCCAGAGTTCTCCAGTTGCGGTCAAGCAAGCAGCAGCGGCGTTCCGCCGCCGCGTCGGCTAAACAGTCATGACCCCCCAGGGTTTCATCCCCGAGGCTGAAAAATCCCCCTCCCCCCTTTCGAAAAGGGGGGATAAACAGTCCCCCTTTGAAAAAGGAGGATTTAGGGGGATTCGGGGGATCACGCTAAACGTTCAGGCCTATTTAGAGGCACCCTCGACAATGAAGGCTTTGGGTAGGGGCGGGTTTTAAACCCGCCCCTACAGTGAATTTCACCCTAAAACCTGCGGCTGCCCAAATTCCTTTTCTGAGCGCCGCTCGGTATTGGTGACCAGGCTAAATCAGTGAATTTGCACGCCCTGCAGGGGGGTGGGGAGGCTTCGAAGCGGCGCGATGGGGCTCAAACCAGGGGGGCGCCGGGATGGCCTGCTATGGCCCGCAATCCCGGCGCCCCGAAACTCAAACCCTTAAACCCTTAAACCCGAAACTCAAAACTCAAAACTCGAAACCTTAGCACCTCCCCCGGAAAAACCGGGTGGGAGGGCTCAAGAGGAAGGGGCCGAACCAATCATGGATAATATAGCCGTCGGTTGGGTCTGATTCCTCGGGCAAGCCATTGCCGGGGCTTTGGGTTGCCATCAGGATTCCGGTGTAAACCTCTTCCAGAACTTCGTCGGGAAGCCAGTTGGGGAGCCAGACCGGGATATATTCGTCTCTATCCAGATTTGCCATGCCTGAGGTTTTGCAATATCCGTTCCAAAACGGCCCAAAACGCCTTGGCGGTTAATCGAGCAGGGGGCCGGCCCAGCCCTGGGGCCAGTTTTGGAGCGGGCAGTCGGCACAGCGGGGTTGGGGGCGGCAGAATTCCTTGCCCAGCCGCACCAACAGAGCGTGATACTCCTGGTAGCCGGGCACCTGGGGAGGCAGATGATCCATGAACAGCTGTCGCAGTTCTTCATAGGAACAGGGCCCGGAGACCAGGCCGTGGCGGTTGAGGATGCGGAAAGTATAGGCATCCACCACAAAGGTGGGCTGGTGCAAGGCATATAGCAAGATGCTGTCCGCGGTCTCGGGCCCGATCCCCCGGACCTTGAGGAGTTGCGGCCGCAGCGTCTCCAGGTCTTCTTGCCCCAGTAATTCCATGGAATCCTGGAACTGCCCCAGGAAGTCGAGAAAGGATTTGACCCGGCGGGCCTTGACGTTGAAATACCCCGCAGATTTAAGCCGCCGGGCCAGTTCCGCTTCCGGCAACTTCTTCAGGGGCTCCGGGGCCAGGAGGCCTTCCGCCTGCAAACCGGCGATGACCCGGGCCACGTTGTTCCAGTTGGTGTTCTGGGTGAGGATGGCCCCCAGGGCCACTTCGAAGGGGGTCTCTCCCGGCCACCAGCCCTGGGGGCCGAAGGCCGACAGCATCTTCTGGAACAGTTCCTGGAGCAATCTGTTTAAACGCACTGTCATGTATCCTGACGGGGTCAAGTGAATTGTCGCGGGACAACCGCAGGTGCCATCCTCGCGTCCTTAAACTAAAAATAATAACATAATAAACCGAGCCCTAAAAAAATGTTCGTCAGAATATTGGCGGTGCAAGATGACCCCATCTCGATGTATGGTG
>JBGPBR010000083.1:0-7400 GCA_041481325.1 Desulfobaccia bacterium | reverse complement strand
GCCTTCAGGCGCTCTCCGGCTCCGGACGGCTGGCGGGGACCGGATATCTCTCCATCTTGCCCGTGGACCAGGGGATCGAGCATTCCGCCGGCGCCTCCTTCGCCCCGGCCCCGATCTACTTCGATCCCGAGAAGATCGTGGAACTGGCCATCCAGGGAGGATGCAATGCGGTGGCTACCACCTTCGGCGTCCTGGGAGTGGTGGCCCGCAAATACGCCCACAAGATCCCGTTCATCGTGAAGCTCAATCACAACGAGTTCCTGAGCTATCCGAACAGGTACGACCAGATCCTCTTCGGCACGGTGCAGGAGGCCTGGAACCTGGGGGCGGTGGCCGTGGGGGCCACGATATACTTCGGCTCGGCCGAGTCCCCCCGCCAAATCCAGGAGATCAGTGTGGCCTTCCAGCGGGCCCACGAGATGGGGATGGCCACGATCCTCTGGTGCTACCTGCGGAACGCCGCCTTCAAGACGGCCGACAAGGACTATCATGCGGCGGCCGACCTCACGGGGCAGGCCAACCACCTGGGGGTCACCATCGAGGCGGACATCGTCAAGCAGAAGATGGCGGAGTGTAACGGCGGCTATAAGGCCATCCCCAAGTTCGGCAAGACCCATGAGCTGGTTTACACCAAGCTGGCGGGCACCCACCCCATCGACCTGGTGCGCTACCAGGTGGCCAACTGCTACATGGGGCGGGTGGGGCTGATCAACTCCGGGGGCGGCTCCGGCAAGAACGACCTGGCCGACGCGGTGCGCACCGCGGTAATCAACAAGCGGGCCGGCGGCATGGGGCTGATTTCCGGCCGCAAGACCTTCCAGCGGCCCATGAAAGAGGGCGTCGAGCTCTTCAACGCCATCCAGGACGTCTTCCTCAGCAAAAAGGTGACGGTGGCTTAGGGGAGATTGGGGCCGCGCCTCCAGAATGAGATTGCCGGTGGGCGGATCGCCGGGCCCGCCCGGGCTCGGCGGCCGGGGGAAAAAATTCCGGGGTCGGGTCCCGCAAGTACCTTTCATAAATCTGGGATTCTTAAACTCCCCCTCCCTTGAGGGGAGGGGGAGCCTTCTCAAGCCGGCTCAGTCCAGCATCTGGAGGATTTCCCCGGTCTTTTCCGCCAGGAGCGCCGGGTCGCCCCTGGTCTCCACGTTCAGGCGCAGCACCGGTTCGGTATTCGATTTCCTGAGGTTGAAGCGCCAGTCCTTAAACTCCAGGCTGAGGCCGTCGGTCCGGTCCAGGGCCACGGCCCGGGGGCGGTAACGGGCCTCCACCCGGGAGAGCGCCCCGTCGGGGTCGGCGAGCTTGCGGTTGATCTCGCCGCTCACCGGGTAGCGCCGCATCCTGTCTCCGACCAGCCGGGACAGGGGTTTCCCGGTGCGGCCCATGATCTCCAGCACCAGCAGCCAGGGGATCATGCCGCTGTCGCAAAAGGCGAAATCCCGGAAATAGTGGTGCCCGGACATCTCGCCGCCGTAGAGGGCATTTTCGAGACGCATCCGTTCCTTGATGAAGGCGTGGCCGGTTTTGCTCATCACCGGGCGCCCGCCCGCGGCCTGCACCATCTCGATGGTGTTCCAGGTGAGGCGGGGGTCGTGGATGATGGCACCCCCGGGGCGCCGGGCGAGCAGGGCCTGGGCCAGCAGGCCCACCAGGTAGTAGCCTTCGATAAAGGTGCCGGCCTCGTCGAAGAAGAAGCAGCGGTCGAAGTCGCCGTCCCAGGCCAGGCCGACGTCGGCCCCGTGGGCGCGCACCGCCGCCGCGGTGGCCTGCCGGTTTTCCGGCAGCAGGGGGTTGGGGACCCCGTGGGGAAAGGAACCGTCCGGTTCATGGCACAGCTTGACGAACCGGCAGGGGAGGCGGGCCTCCAGGGCGTCGAGCACCGGCCCGGCGCAGCCGTTGCCGGCATTGACCACCACCTTCAGGGGCTTGAGCGCGGCCGGGTCCACGCAGCCCAGCAGATGCTCGACGTAGGCGTTAAGAGAATCGATGGCCAGGATTCCCCCCCTGGCCCCGGCCGGAGGCGGGAATTTACCGGCCGCGGCCAGGGACTCAATCTCCTTGAGGCCGCTGTCGCCGCTCAAGGGGCGGGAGCCCTGCCGCACGAACTTCATGCCGTTCCATTCCGGCGGGTTGTGGCTGGCGGTGATCATGATGCCGCCGTCCAGCTTCAGGTGCCAGGTGTAGAAATAGACCTGTTCGGTGCCGCACAACCCCAGGTCCCGGACCTCCACTCCGTGGTCATTCAGGCCGGCGCTCAGGGCGGCCGCGAGCCCGGGGCTGGAGTGCCGCACGTCCCGGCCCACCGCCACCCGGGCGGGGCTGAGGAAGGCCGCATAGGCCCGGCCGATGCGGTAGGCAAGGTCTTCGTCCAGCTCCTGGGGCACCCGGCCCCGAACATCGTAGGCCTTGAAGCAGGTAATTTTGTGCATTTGTGAGTTTTTTTTACCTCTCGTTCTCAAGCTCCTGCTTCGGGAGAGTTCGAACCGGGTTGACGGTGGCCGTGCCCACCCTACATTTTCGTTTCTGCCTGCCCCTTAACATAAATCTTCCGGGGTGACAAGCGTCGGTTCAGGCTCCGGGCCGCTTTGCCTTGGAACTTTCTGGACTTAAACAGGGAATCGCGCTAAAATCTCTAAAGAGCAGCCGCAAGGCCCGGGGTCGCAGGGATAACCCTGGGAAATCGAGGAGATTCATGAGTCCAGCACCTAAGAAGGCTTTGGTTACCGGCGTTACCGGCCAAGACGGCAGTTACCTGGCGGAATTGTTATTGAACAAAGGCTACGAAGTCCACGGCCTGATCCGGCGGGTGAGCACCTTCAATACGGCCCGCATCGACCACCTGTATAAGGACCCCCATGAACCGGGAGTCCGGTTCTTTCTGCACTACGGCGACCTGAGCGACTCGGGGCAACTGGCCAACCTGATCTACAACATCCAGCCCGGCGAGATTTACCACCTTGCCGCCCAGAGCCACGTCCGGGTGAGCTTTGACATGCCGGAATACACCGGCGACGTGGACGCCCTGGGAGTGATGCGCCTGTTGGAGGCCATCCGCCGCAGCGGCATCAAGACCAGGTTCTACCAGGCCTCCTCCAGCGAGATGTTCGGGGCCTCGCCGCCGCCCCAGGACGAAGCCACCCCCATGCGGCCCCGGAGCCCTTACGCCATCGCCAAGCTCTACGCTTACTGGGCGGTGATCAACTATCGGGAGGCCTATAACCTGTTCGCGGTGAACGGCATCATGTTCAACCACGAATCGCCCCGCCGGGGGGAGACCTTTGTTACCCGCAAGATCACCCGGGCCCTGGCCCGCATCAAGCTGGGGCTGCAGAAGAAGCTCTACCTGGGCAACCTGGAGGCCAGCCGGGATTGGGGTTATGCCCCCGACTTTGTGGAGGCCATGTGGCTCATGCTGCAGCAGGAAACGCCGGAAGACTACGTCATCGCCACCGGCGAGACCCATTCGGTCAAGGAGTTCCTGGAGGCGGCCTTCGCCCACCTGGACCTGGACTGGCGGGACTACGTGGAGATCGACCCGCGGTACTTCCGGCCCACGGAAGTGGAGTGCCTCCTGGGAGACGCGGCCAAGGCTCGAGCCCGCCTGGGCTGGCGGCCCCGGGTGACCTTTAAGGAATTGGTCAAGATCATGGTGGACGCGGACCTGCAGGCGCTCCTGGAAATGCGTCAGTGCCAGGACGTGGTCCGGCAAATCAGCCAAAATGCCAAGGGCGGCGTTCCTTGATTTCTGTTAACCTCAGACTTTATAGTCTGTGCCGGTACAGGCTGGCAAGCCGGTGCTACCAAACCTAGAGCCGACGCCCTCGCCGGCGCCGGAACTTACTAAGACCAAGCCATGGACCAACGGACCCAAACAGGTTGGAAGGGCATCATTCTGGCGGGCGGGGCCGGCACCCGGCTCTATCCCGTCACCCGGGTGGTGAGCAAGCAGCTCTTGCCGGTGTACGACAAGCCCATGGTCTACTACCCCTTGTCGGTTCTCATGCTGGCAGGGATTAGGGACATTCTCCTCATCTCTACCCCCCAGGACCTGCCTCGGTTTCAGACCTTGCTGGGCGACGGCTCGCAACTGGGCCTGAGGTTCAGCTATGCCGAGCAGCCCCAACCCCAGGGTCTGGCCCAGGCCTTCATCATCGGCCGGGAATTCGTGGGCCGGGACCGGGTCTGCCTGGTCCTGGGAGACAATATCTTTTACGGCCACGGCTTCCAGGAGATCCTCAAGCGGGCGGTGCAACTGCGCCAAGGCGGCCTGATCTTCGGCTACTGGGTGGGGGACCCGGAAAGATACGGCCTGGTGGAGTTCGACCAGACCGGCAAGGTCCTGGACATCGTGGAAAAGCCTGCCAAGCCCAGGTCCAATTTTGCGGTCCCGGGGATTTACTTTTATGACAACCAGGTCCTAAAGATTGCCGCGGATTTAAAGCCTTCGGCCCGGGGGGAGCTGGAGATAACCGACGTGAACAAGGCCTACCTGGCCCGGGGGCGGTTACGGGTGGAAATCCTGGGTCGGGGGTTCGCCTGGCTGGACACCGGCACCCATGAATCCCTGCTGGAGGCTTCAACCTTCATCGAGACCATCGAAAAACGCCAGGGCCTCAAGATCGCCTGCATCGAAGAGGTGGCCTACCGCCAGGGCTATATCGACGCCGCCCAGTTGCGGCGGCTGGCCCGGCCCATGAAGAAAAACGGTTACGGCCAGTACCTGTTGCGCCTGTTGGCGGAGTAAAGCGGGCGTCTTCGCCTGAGGCGGGATAGCCGCCGCCGGCCTTACGCCGGGATGGACCTCTCGGATCGGGGCCGCGGCCGCCGGCCCCGGAGAAACTGAAAAGCCAACAGCATCCCCAGGGGCGCGCCCAGAAAAAACCCGAGATAAAAATCGACCATGCCGTCGCCTCGCGGCATCTATCGGGATAATTCGCACCGGGCATGAAGTTTAAAGCAGTTCCTCGGAACAGTCTAGAGAACGGGGCGCGGCTCCGATGGCGCCGCCTCCGGCCGGAGACCCCGTGGGAAAATTAATCTGGCTTCTCCAGGGTACGCAGCTTGAGCCCTAAAGACTTCATCCCCATCTTCGGAATAATCCTGGCGGGCGGTTCCGGAACCAGGTTCTGGCCCCTGAGCCGCTCCCATTATCCCAAGCAGGTGCTGCGTCTGCTGGGCTCCGAGTCCATGATCCAATCCACCATCGACCGGCTGCGGCCCCGCATCCCCCTCTCCCGGCTGGCGGTGGTGACCAACGCCTTTCAGGCCGAGCTAATCCACCAGGAACTGCACCGCCAGGGCTGGGACGCGGTCAAGATCTGGGTCGAACCCGAGGGGCGGAACACCGCGGCCGCGGCTGGCCTAGCCGCGGTGCTCCTGGAGGGCGAGCCCGAGGACACGGTCATGGCGGTGTTTCCCGCGGATCACTTCATCCGGGACCGGGAGAGTCTGCTCCAGGCCCTGGACCTGGGCGCGGGGTGGGCCCGGGCGGGCTATCTGGTCACCTTCGGGATCCCCCCCAGCCGTCCGGAGACGGGCTACGGCTACATCAAGGAGGGCCCGGCCCTGGACCCTGAAGCCAGGGTTCGGCGAGCCGAGCGCTTTATCGAGAAACCTTCCCTGGAGCGGGCCCGGTCGTTTCTGCAAGCCGGGGGATATTACTGGAACAGCGGCATCTTTGTCTGCCGCCGGGACGTCCTGCTGGCGGCCTTCGCCCGCTATCTGCCGGAGCTCCACCAGGGGCTCAGCCGGCTCCGTGACCGGGAGGATCGGCCCAACCTGGAGGAGGTCTACCGGAGCCTGCCCAGCATCTCCCTGGACCACGGCATCCTGGAGAAGGCCGACAACGTGGCGGTGATCCCGGTGGAGATGGGCTGGAACGACGTGGGCACCTGGGAGGCCCTGCACGACATCTTTCCCCGGGACGCCCGGGGCAACGTCTTCCTGGGCCGGAGCCTGGACCGGGGCAGCCGCGACTGCCTGGTGTACGCCCAGAAGCGCCTGGTGGCCACCATCGGCCTGGATAACGCCATCGTGGTGGACACGCCGGACGCCACCCTGGTCTGCCACCGGGACCGGGTCCAGGAAGTCAAGGACCTGGTGGCGGACCTTAAGCGCCAAAACATGGTGGAGTCCGTGCAGCACCCCACCGTGGAGCGCCCCTGGGGCCGCTACACCGTCATGGACCAGGGTCCGGGCTTTAAAGTGAAGCGCATCGTGGTGGACCCGGGCCAGAAGCTCAGCCTGCAGCTGCACCGGCACCGGGCCGAACACTGGGTGGTGGTCTCCGGCACCGCCCGGGTCACCATCGACCGGGAGGTGACCACGGTGGCCGCCAACCAGAGCGTCTACATTCCCTCCAATACCGCGCACCGGCTGGAAAACCGGGAAACGGCACCCCTCGCCATCATCGAGGTCCAGACCGGCGCCTACCTGGAGGAAGACGACATCCTCCGCCTGGACGACGACTACTGGCGACCGGAGGAGAAGTGAGGAGGGCAGGGGCCGTCGGCCCCTGGCCCTCCCCCAAAATCTTTCTGCAATTATTTTTGCGCCCCCGCGCCGGGTGGGGAGGGATTTGGGGTTTCTAGAGATAAAGCCCGAAATTATCGGACTTGACCAACTCAGAAAAAAAATAGAGGAGATGCATCGCATGAGAAAGAGCAAGTTGTCCCTGGCGGTAATGTTGGCCCTGGGGTTGACCATGGGGCTGGCCGCTTCTTCCTGGGCCCGCGACTTCGGTTGCGGCCCCGGCGCCATGAACCTCACCCCGGAACAGGCCGGGCAGGTGTTTGACCTTAAGGAAAAGTTCAAGAGCGACACCGCCCCCCTGCGCAAGCAGATGATGATCAAGCGTTCGGAGTTGAATGCCCTGTGGACCGAGGCCACCCCGGACCAGGGGAAAATCCAGGCCAAACAAAAGGAGATCAACGCCTTGCGGGACCAGATGCAACAGAAGGTCATCGCCTTCCGGCTGGAAGCTCGTAAGATCGCCCCCAACGCCGGCTTTGGGCGCGGTTTTGGCCCCGGCGGCGGCATGGGCCCCGGCGGCGGGATGGGCCCCGGCGGCGGTGCCGGCCCCGGCCCCGGCAAAGGCATGTAATCGAGTTTTTGCCCCAATCTGCAACAGTGGGGCCCAGGCCGCCCAGCGGCTTGGGCCTTTTTGGTCTCGTCCCCCTCCCCCCTGATCCCGGTAGTTTCCCCCTGAGTTCTTGCATTTTCACTACTTGTCCCCAAGCTTCTGTGTCGAAAAATCTTGGGTTTCGAGTTTCGAGATAGAGAGAAAAATGTAGCGACTGTCTTTTCTGTCAAGCTGCAAGAGGCAGCTGTGGGTTCCAGTAGGTACGATTTTTGAGCATGGCGTTAAGGATCACCAGGAGTTTTCGCATACAGGCGGTGAGGGC
>JBGPBR010000082.1:0-7402 GCA_041481325.1 Desulfobaccia bacterium | reverse complement strand
CCAACTTCGACCATGACCAGGACTTCAATAAAGCGTATCTTAAACTAAGATACAAGGGTGCGCATGGCGCCCCATAATAAAGCCTACAACTTTTCATGACTTATGGCTGAGCCAAGGGCTCATGAATTACTGCTAGGGAGAAGGCTCCGCAATGTCCTACAAGGTGCCTTTTGTCAATCCGGCCCAGAATTACCTGATGATCAAGGACGAGATCGACGCCGCCTACTTTGAGGTGATGAGTAAGGGCGATCTCATTATGCGGGACCAACTGCGCCGCTTCGAAGAGAGCCTGGCGGCCTTCGTGGGCACCAGATATGCGGTGGGGCTGAACAGCGGCTATGACGCCCTGCACCTGTCGCTCCGGGCCGCGGGTCTCGGTCCGGGGGACGAAGTCATCGTGCCGGCGCACACCTTCGTGGCCACGGCCTCCGCGGTGGTCAACGCCGGGGCCACGCCCGTCCTGGTGGACGTGGGCCGGGACTTCAACCTGGACCCGGAGCAAATCGAGGCGGCCCTCAGCCGGCGCACCCGGGCCATCATCCCGGTGCACCTGAACGGCTACCTGGCCGACCTGGAGAGGGTTATGGCCCTGGCCCAAAAGCACGGCCTGGTAGTCATCGAGGACGCCTGCCAGAGCCTGGGGGCTAGTATGTCGGGGAAAAGGGGCGGCGCCTGGGGGCTCACCGGCTGCTGGAGTTTTTATCCCTTTAAAATCCTGGGAGGCTATGGCGACGGCGGCGCCATCACCACGGATGACCCCGGGGTGGCGAAATTTGCCGCCCGGATGCGCTACAACGGCGAAGACCGGCAGACGGGAGAGTACCACGGCCACGGCTCCACCTGTCTGCTGGACAACCTGCAGGCCGCCTTTCTGGATGTCAAGCTGCGCCGACTCCCCCGCTGGATCCAGCGACGGCAGGCCATCGCGGCTCGCTACCGGGAGGGCCTCCAGGACCTCAAAGACTTGACCCTGCCCCATTACGACGACCCCCGCCGGGATCACGTGTACCAGAACTACGTGGTCCGCGCCCGCCAGGGAAACGACTTTTCCCGGTACTTAAAGCAGTACGGGGTGGAGGTGCTGACCCAGTTCCGCAAGCCTTATTACCGCCATGCGGCCCTAAACCTCAAGGACCGGGGCTTTCCGGAAACCGAGGCCCTGAGCCGGGAAGTCTGCTCCCTGCCCATGAACGTGGAGCTCAGCGACCCGGAGGTGGATTACGTCATTGCCACGGTGCGCAGTTTTTATCGGCAATAGAAATCGCCAAGCGCGGGTTAGGCCTGCCATCGGGGTGGCGCCGTGCCGGCGTATTTGGTAACGGCGCACCCGGATAGGAGTAGGGAATATGCCAAGGACCGCGGCCGCGTTTTATAAGGATTCAAACTTCCAGGCAGGGGGCCCTATGAAGTCTTTGTCGCACCTCACCGAGAGGTTCGAAGAATCGGTCATCCGGGAGATGACCCGAATTTGCGAAGCCCAGGGAGGCCTTAACCTGGCCCAGGGCTTCCCGGATTTCGACGCGCCCCAGGAAATCAAGGAGGCCGCGGTCCGGGCCATCCGGGACGGCCACAACCAGTATCCCATTACCTATGGCGAATCGAGCCTGCGCCGGGCCATCGCCGCCAAGGCCCGGAGTTACAACGGCCTGGCCTGCGACCCGGAAACGGAGATCACTGTGACCTGCGGGGCCACCGAGGCCATGATCGCCACCCTCAAGGCCGTGGTCAACCCGGGCGATGAGATCATCGTGTTCGAGCCTTTCTATGAAAACTACGGCCCGGACGCCATCCTCTCGGGGGCCTCTCCCAGGTACGTGGCGCTGCAGCCGCCGGCCTGGAATTATGACCCCGGGGAGCTGGCCGCGGCCTTCAACCGGCGCACCAAGGCGATTATCATCAACACCCCCAATAATCCCACCGGGAAGGTTTTCTCCCGGCGCGAATTGGCAGAGATTGCCCGACTCTGCCTCAAGTGGGATTGCCTGGCCGTCACCGACGAGATCTACGAGCACATCCTGTACGACGGGCAGCAGCATATCTCCCTGGCCACCCTGGACGGGATGCGGGAGCGGACCGTGACCATCAATTCCATTTCCAAGACCTACTCGGTAACCGGCTGGCGGGTGGGTTGGGCCATCGGACCGGAAAAAATCACCCAGCGGATCAGAAAGGTGCACGATTTTCTCACGGTGGGGGCGCCCACGCCGTTGCAGGCCGCGGCCGCCTTGGCCCTGCAATCGCCGCCCGCCTATTACCAGGGGCTGCAAGCCCGCTATCACCGGGCCAGGGAGCTGCTGTTCCAGGCGCTGACGGCCACGGGCTTCCGGGTGGCGGCGCCCCAGGGCTCCTATTACATCCTCGCCGGCACCGACGAACTCATGCGCCGGTTCCGCGTCTCCGCAGACGTCGCCTTCAGCCTGAAGTTGCTGGAAGTCGCCGGGGTGGCCACGGTTCCGGGGTCCGCCTTCTACGGCGAGGCCGCCCGGGGCCGGAACCTGGTGCGGTTCACCTTCTGCAAAAAAGAAGAGACCTTGCTTAAGGTGGGAGAAAAACTCCGGCGCAGCCTGCTGGGATGAAGGTTTAGGGTAAGGGGGGCATTTGCGGAAAAGTCCCCCGGCCTGCCAGGTTGCCTTCTAACCCTGATTTGCCGTCCCTCGACTATTCTTTCTCTTTGCTAACTTTTCCCATCGGCCCAGGCGTTCGCCTCTGCCGCGCCGGTTTTTTGTAGGGGCCTGCGGCTGCCGAATAAGGCGGGGGGAGACGCCCGCCCTCGGGGGTCCGATTACTGCGCTGCCGAGGGCGGCGGCGCTACCTTTCCATGATTTACGGGGGAGCCAAGGGCTCAGGCGCGACTGCCCCCTGCCCCCTGCTCCCTGCTTACTGCTTACTGTCAAAAGGATGCCGCCGCCATGACCGACGATTACAGCTCCGTTACGGAAGTCCCCGCAGGCAAAGCCACGGGCGAGCAACTGGCCCGGCTGTACCACCGCTACCACACCGCCTCCAGATACGCCGGCGGGCGGCGGGTTCTGGAAGTGGCCTGCGGCGCCGGCCTGGGGCTGGGTTATTTGGCCCGGGACGCCGCCCTGACGGTGGGCGGCGATTATACCGAAAATCTGCTGTACCTGGCCCGGTCCCACTACCGGGAGCGGGTGCCCCTGGTCCGCCTGGACGCCCATCATTTGCCGTTCCGCCAGGAAGCTTTTGATTTGGTGGTGATTTTGGAAGCCATCTACTACCTCAAAGATGCGGCCGGCTTCCTGGCCGAAGTGCGGCGGGTGCTGGCCGACGGCGGCAGGCTCCTCATCTCGTTGGTGAACCAGGACTGGTCTGAGTTCGGGGCCAGCCCCTTCAGCATCCGCTACTATTCCGTGCCCGAACTCCGTGACCTGTTGAGGCTCACCGACTTTACCAACCTGGAGTTCTACGGCGCCTTTCCCGCCCAGGTCGCCTCGGGGTCCAGGAAAATGGTCTCCCTGATCCGCCGGCTGGCGGTGACCCTAAATTTGCTGCCCAAATCCCTGGAAGGCCGGGCCCGGTTCAAGCGATTTTTCTACGGCCGGCTCTTGCCTCTGCCCCGGGAGGTTGAGGACGGCATGTGCGGCCTCTATCCCCTGGAACCCCTGCCGGCCGGAACCCGGAATTTCAATCAGAAAATCATCTATTGCGTTGCCAGCTAGCCCCTCCGGCTAAATTTCCTCAGCCCCAAGCTCAGCCTGTTTGGGTCAGCCAAAAATCCTTTGGTCAAGCGGAGAAATATATTTTGGCGCCCTAACTGCGGCCACTTTGGCCCCCCGGGTCTCTCATATTTAATCTTCTATTTCAATATGTTAGCAAAACTTCCTAACTTTATTCCGGGGGGCTGTCGATGAATTAACTGATCGGAAACTGAAGCCTTATCCTGAGCCGCAGCCGGGGGTTGAAAGAAACCCCCGGCTCCCCTAAGCAACCCGGTTCGAACTAGGCCTGAAAAAATTAACCTCGGTGGCACAGGCTGGAAAGCCGGTGCCAAGACACCCGAGGGTGTGTCCCGCAGTTGCTGCTGAACTTTAAAAACTAGAGGTTTCGCCGGATCCGGTTCCGGATCCCCGCCATCTCCTGGTGACGTGAACCATGGCAGATAGAATTCGCAACCGGCATTTATTTATTTTTGACGTGGCCGCGGTCATCGTCGCCTCCTATCTCAGCTTTGTGTTCAGGCTGGAAACCATATCTCTGGATGGCCACTGGGGGACCTGGGGCTTTTTTACGTTAAGTGCTTTGCCGGTTTACCTGTTGATTTACGGAACAATGGGGGTCTACCGGCGCTACTGGCAGATCGCCTCCATCGATGAATTGTTGTTGTTATGCAAGTCAACCACGTTGGGGTTCGTATTGACCGCGGCCATCAGCTTTCTGTGCCGGGCCCTTGCTGTCCCCGGGTTTGCCGCCTTGCCTCGCTCCATCCCCTTTATCTTTTTTCTCCTCTCTCTTGCCTTTGCCGCAGGGCTGCGCTTTGCCCTCCGGGTCTTAACCTCCAGGCGCCATCTTGCCGCTTACCATGCCAACGGCTCGGCCATCCGGGTTCTGATCATGGGGGCGGGCCAGGCGGGGTCCATGATCCTGAAAGAGATCCTGGGCAACCCTCAGTTGGGCCTGAAAGTCGTAGGCTTCCTGGACGACGATCCCACCAAGCGCCATCTGGCCATCCACGGGGTCCCGGTGCTGGGTTCCAGGCATGATCTCCGGAGAGTGCTAAAAACCAATCCCGCAGAAGAACTGATTATTGCCATGCCCGGGGTTCACGGGAAAGTGGTCCGGCAGCTCGTGGAGGTCTGCAAGAAAATCGGCCTGGAGACCAAGATCATGCCGGGAATTTATGAACTGCTGGGAGGCACGGTCAGCGTAACCCAATTGCGCCAGGTCCAGATCGAAGATCTGCTGCGGCGGGAGCCGGTGGAAACCGACCTCAGCCCGGTGCGGGAATTGATCCGGGGCAAGAAGGTCCTGGTCACCGGCGGCGGCGGTTCCATCGGCAGTGAGCTCTGCCGCCAGTTGCTGGACCTGGACCCCGCCGAACTCCTGGTGCTGGGGCACGGCGAAAACCAGATTTTCGAGGTCCACAACGAACTCTCCCAAAGGCTGCTTCTGAAAAGGCCGGCCCTGGCCGAGGCCGTGGCGGAGGGCGACGGCGCCAGAAGGCCGGCCCTGACCCCCCTGGTTAGGACCTGCCGGGTCATTCCCCTGATTGCCGATATTCGCGCCGCCAACCGCTTGCGCCATATCTTCCAAAAATACCGGCCGGAAATTGTCTTTCACGCCGCCGCCCACAAGCACGTGCCCCTGATGGAAATGAACCCGGCGGAAGCCGTCTTCAACAATGTGATGGGGACCCGCACCTTGCTGGAGGCAGCCATGGCCGCGGGGGTGGAGCGCTTTATCATGATTTCTTCCGATAAGGCCATCAACCCCACCAGTATCATGGGGGCCAGCAAAAGGATGGCCGAATATCTGGTCTACCAGGCCGCCGGGTCTCAGAAAAAGCCGTATTGCACCGTCCGCTTCGGCAATGTCTTGGGGAGCCGGGGCAGCGTCTTGCATATCTTCAAACAGCAGATCGCCCAAGGCGGGCCCGTCACCGTGACCCACCCGGAGATGCGGCGTTATTTCATGACCATCCCCGAGGCGGTGCAATTGGTCCTCCAGGCGGCCACCATGGGAAAGGGCGGCGAGGTTTTCGTCCTGGACATGGGGGAACCGGTGAAGATTACCGACCTGGCCCAGGACATGATCAGGTTGTCCGGGCTTAAGGTGGGCCAAGACCTGGACATCGTTTTTACCGGATTGCGCCCGGGAGAGAAACTCTACGAGGAGCTGTTCGCCGCCGGCGAAGTGCGCCGGCGGACCGATCATGACAAGATCTTCAGTGCGGAAAACGGCGCCGGCCAGGTCTTCCTTAAGCTGGATGAAGCCCTAAGCCGTTTGGAAAAATCCATCAAACGGAACGATGAAGCAGGAATTCTCCAAATTTTGCAAAAGCTGGTTCCCGGATTTCGCCCCGATAAGTTCATGGAAGAGACCCGGGGCGACGACCGGTTGGAGGTCCTGAACCCCAATTCCATGGCCATGTAATGCCGTTTCCGGTTTTCGGTTTCGATTTTCGCTAAAAAAACCAAGATTGAAAATAAGTTACCCGGCAAGTTTATTTCGAAGCCGGAAAGACAGGAAACCTCCCTTTCCCCCCGCCACCTCTCCGAGACCCCCCCTCAAGCTTGGCCCCGCCGTGCATCAAACCTCGGGCCAATCCAGCGCCTGCCCCAGCTCCATCACGAGCAAAGCGCGGATGGCGTCCCGGCTCTGCCGGTAAAGATCGAGACCGCCGCCATACGGGTCCGCCACCTGCCGGTTGACCACCTTCCCCCGGGCCGCGGCCGGCAGGAGCGCTTCCAGGGAGTAATCCGTCAGGTTGACAATCAGCCGGCAGTCCTGGAAATCAATCTCTTCCAGCCCCTTGGAGCGCAGCCCCCGGGTATCCGCCCCCACCTCCGCCAACACCTGGATGGTCTCCCGGGCCACGAACCCCAGCGGGCTGATCCCCGCGGAAACCGGGTCCAGGACTGCCCCATAAAAATGGCGGGCCAGGGCCTCGGCCATAATACTGCGGCAGGAGTTCCCCAGGCAGATAAACGCCACCTTCCCCATGGCTTGCGGCTGCATCGCTCCCTCGGGTCCCGGCCATGCCCCGGGGCCGCAAATTTTATATAATTATAAGTATAATCGAAAATCACCGGCGACGAAAAACGGCTAATCCATGGACGTAACCGAAATCACCGTCAAGACGGCCCTGGTCAAGTCCAGGATTACGGGGGTTGCCTACGTCATCAACCCCTACCTAGGCTGCGGCCACGGCTGCCGCTACTGCTACGCCGTCTTCATGGGCAAGTATGCCCGCCATCACCGGGGCGCCGCCTGGGGCACCTTCGTGGAGGCCAAGACCAACCTCCCCCAGGTCCTGCTGGCCGAGCTCCGGAGGAAAAAAACTCCCACCCGGGCCTTGCTCGCCAGCGTCTGCGACCCCTACCAGCCGGCGGAGCACTCCCACCGGCTCACCCGGCAGTGTCTGAAATTGCTGCTGGAGTTCGGTTGGGGCCTGGATATTCTGACCCGCTCCCCCCTGGTGTTGCGGGACCTGGATATCCTGACCGCGGCCCCCGGCGCCGGCGTGGGCCTTTCCATCCCCACGGACGACGACCGGGTCAGGAAACTGCTGGAACCCCAGGCGCCGCCCATCGGGGCCCGGGTCGCGGCCCTGGAACAGCTGCACCGCGCCGGCCTGAACCCCTGGGTCTTCATCGCCCCCATGCTGCCCATGAACCCGGCCAGGCTCCATGAGCTCATCAGTCCCTACGCCGGCCGGGTCATG
>JBGPBR010000081.1:0-7419 GCA_041481325.1 Desulfobaccia bacterium | reverse complement strand
TACCAGGCCCGGGACTCCTTCGCGGTGGTCACCGCCAAGTTCAAGGTGGGGGAGGACCTGGAGAAGAGCCTCTTTAAGGTCTACAACCAGGTCATCTCCAATATCGACCAGGTCCCCTCCGGCGTGGCGGGCTGGGTGGTCAAGCCCATGAACATCAACGACGTGCCCATCGTCACCCTGACCCTCTACAGCGACACCGCCGACGATTATGAATTGCGCCGGGTGGCGGACGAGTTGCTGCACCGCTTGCAGCAAATCCCGGACACGGCCCGCTCCTACGTGGTGGCGGGCCGCAAGCGCCAGGTGCGGGTGGTTCCCGACCCGCTGCGCCTGGCGGGCCACGGGCTGGACCTGGCGGCCCTGGTCCAGGCCCTGGAAGTGAGCAACGTCAATGTGCCCGCGGGCCATTTTTCCCGGCAGGACCGGGAGTACTTGGTGGAGGCCGGGCCGTTTCTTAAGAGCGCCGCGGAAGTGGGAGACTTGCTGGTCGGCCTCCACCAGGGGAAGCCGGTGTACCTGAAGAACGTGGCCCAGGTGATCGACGGCCCGGAAGAGCCGGTGGCCCTCAGCCGCATCGCCTTCGGCCCCGCGGCCGGAGAGGAGGCCGGGATCAAGCGGGGCGAGTTCTACCCCGCGGTGACCATGGCCTTTGCCAAGCGCACCGGCACCAACGCGGTGACGGTGGCCGAAGCCCTGCTCCGGAAGGTGGCCGAACTTGAGAAAGAGGTGATTCCGCCCAACATCAAGATCAAGGTCACCCGGGACTACGGCAAGACCGCGGACGAAAAGGTGAACGAGCTCATCCGGGAGATCCTCATCGCGGTGCTCTCCATCACCGTGCTGCTCACCGTCTTCCTGGGCTGGCGGGAGGCCCTGATCGTGGCCCTGGCGGTGCCGCTCACCCTGGCCATCACCCTCACCGGCAACCTGCTCTTCGGCTACAGCATCAACCGGGTGACCCTGTTCGCCCTGATCCTGTCCCTGGGCCTTCTGGTGGACGATCCCATCATCGACGTGGAGAACATCCACCGTCATTTCCAGCTGCGGGACCATCCGCCCCTCACGGCCACCCTGGTGGCGGTGAACGAGGTCCGGGCCCCCACAATTCTGGCCACCTTCACCGTGATCATCAGCTTCATTCCCATGTTCTTCGTCACCGGCATGATGGGGCCTTACATGCGGCCCATGCCCATCAACGTGCCGCTGGCCATGCTCATGAGCCTGCTCATCGCCTTTACCGTCACCCCCTGGGCCGCCTACCACCTGCTGAAAAAAGAGTACGGCAAAGAGGAAAAGCCCTTCGTCCTGGAAGAAACCTGGATTTACCGAACTTACTGCGCCATCCTGAACCCGCTCCTGGAGCGGCGCCGGCTGGCCCGCCTCTTTCTCCTGGGGGTGGTGGCGCTGTTCCTGATTTCCGTGGCCCTGCCGGTCCTGGGGCTGGTGCCGCTGAAGATGCTCCCCTTTGACAACAAGAATGAATTCCTGGTAGTGGCCAATATGCCCAACGACACTCCCCTGGAGGGCACCCAGGAGGCCCTGAAGGACTTCGGGCGCTACCTCACCACGGTCGCGGAAGTGGACAACGCCCTCATATATGCCGGGGTGAGCGCGCCCATCGATTTCAACGGCCTGGTGCGCCACTACTACCTGATGCAGGGGCCCTGGGTGGGGCAGCTCCGGGTCAACCTGGCGGACAAAGAGCGCCGCAGTGCGGCCTCGCACGGCATCGCCCTGTGGGTCCGCCCGGCCCTGGAGGAGATTGCCGCCAGGCACAAGGTGCGCCTGGGCATCGTGGAGGTGCCCCCGGGGCCGCCCACCTTGAGAACCCTGGTGGGGGAAGTCTACGGGCCTCCTGGGGCGACCTATGACAGCATCATCCGGGAAGCGGACCGGGTCAGGGAATTCTTCCGGAAAACCCGGGGCGCGGTGGACGTGGACACCTCGGTGGAAACCACCGAACCCCGCTTCCGGTTCCTGGTGGATCGCAACAAGGCGGCCCTGAGCGGGCTGAGCCAGGCGCAGATCGCCCGGGGCCTGGCCCTGGCCCAGGCCGGGGAAACGGTGGGCCGGGTGCATATCCCCACCGAGAGGCTGCCCCTGGAAATCTTCCTGCGCTGGCCCGTGGCCAGCCGCTCCGACCCCGTCAACCTGGGCCAGCTTTACTTCAAAAACCCGGCGGGCGCCACGGTGCCCCTCAATGAGTTGGGGCGCTTCGAGTTGGACACCGCCCCCAAGTCCATTATGCGCAAAAACCTGGAGCGGGTGGTATTCGTGACCGCCAGCACCGCCGGCCAGAGCCCGGTGAACGCCATCCTCGACCTGATGGCGGACACCGGCGCCCACCCCCTGTCTCCGGGCTTTCGGGTCAATTATGCCGGCGAAGGGGAGTGGAAAATCACGGTCCAGGTCTTCAGGGACCTGGGCATCGCCTTTGCCGGGGCCCTGGTGGGCATCTACATCCTGCTGGTGCTGCAGACCGCCTCCTACACCTTGCCCCTGGTGATCATGGTGGCCATCCCCCTGACCATGATCGGGGTGATGCCCGGGTTCGCCCTGTTGAACCTCTTGTTCGCCTCCACCGTGAAAGGCTATTACAATCCCATCTATTTCACCGCCACCGCCATGATCGGCATGATTGCCCTGGCCGGCATCGTGGTGCGCAACTCCATCATCCTCATCGACTTCATCCACCATCACCTGGACCAGGGTTGGCCGCTTAAGGAGGCGATCTTGAGGTGCGGGGCCATCCGCTTCCGCCCCATCCTGCTGACGGCCCTGGCGGCCATGTTCGGCTCCTGGGTCATCACCTTGGACCCCATCTTCTCGGGACTGGCCTGGTCCTTCATCTTCGGCCTGTTCGCCTCCACCGCCTTCACCCTGGTGGTGGTGCCGGTGATCTACTACCTGCAGGCGTCCCGCCGGCCCTCCCAGGCCCCTGAAAACCCGACCCTGCCAGGGTGAGCCCTCCAGTTAAGAATTCTTAAAATTGGTGCTACTGCCGGCCCGGCCAGCCTGGCTTTTAACTGCCTGGGTTGTAAGGAAAATAACCGGATGATCTCCGGCTCGCTTGACTCGGGGAACCGCGATGATTACCACTGGTTTATGCTCACCTGGCGCCTCTCCTTCGACCCATCTGATATTCCCTCTCTGAACCGAATAGTCCCTTCTTGAGGAGATACAGTGCCTTTGATGACTGGTCAGGGAAAAAAGCAAAATTAAAGACGGAGGAACCCCACATGGGAATGAAGGAAGTTTATCAGGAGAAGATTGAGGCCCAACTGAAGGAGTGGTCCGCGAAAATTAATGAATTGAAAGCCAAAGCCGACCAGGCTTCGGCCGACGCCAAGAGCAAGATTTACCAGGAGATCGAGGACCTGAAGCCCAAGATGGAAGCCGCCCAAAAGAAGCTGAACGACATCAAGGCGGCCGGCGCCGAGAAATGGGAGAACCTCAAAACGGCCTCGGAAAAGACCATGGAAGAATTGAAAAGCAGGTGGAAAATCGTCAAAAATAAGTATTTATAACCGGAAGAAGTGAAGTCCGGAGCATTAACGTTGCTGTAAGCACTTCAAGGGAAAATTCCCTGGAGGCGGCATCATGAAACGGTTCTTGGTGGTAATTCTCTTGACCTTTCTGCTGGTTACCACCGGTTGAGGCAAGCCCGAAACCCCGCAGCAACCCCCCCCGCCTGGCAACCCTGTTTGCCGGAAATCCGGGGGGATTGCGGTTTCTCGGCGGTAACCCTGGCCAGGATGAGACCACCCCCCTGGACCACGCCTCGATTCGCTTCAAGCCTTACAAGATTCTTACCCTCCCGTCCAACCTTTAAGCCTTTTCTTTCCGGACCGCGATGGCCTCGATTTCCACCGCCACCCCCCGGGGCAGTCCCGCAGCCTGGATGGTGGTGCGGGCCGGCGGGTGCTGCGGGAAGAATTCGCCGTAAGCCCGGTTGAACTCAGAGAAATCGGCCAGGTCCGCCAGGAAGACGGTGGTCTTGATCACGTCCTTCAAACCGAGTTCCGCCGCGGCCAGGATGGCCTTGAGGTTGGCTATGACCTGGCAGGTCTGGATCACGATGTCTCCTTCCACCAGCCGCCCCTGGGGGTCCAGGGGAATCTGCCCGGAGATGAACATAAACGGCCCCACCGCCAAAGCCTGGGTATAGGCGCCGCTGGGGGCCGGGGCTTGATCCGTGGAAATTACGACTTTTCTCATGTCATTTACCCCTCGAATTGTGATGGCAAAATGGTCTGAACTGCTCAACCGCTATAAAAGACTTGAAGAATCCTGCCACTTTATGTTAATGGTATGGAAAAAATAGGAGGACAGCAATGGGGCTGTGGTTGAAATGCCCGGGGTGTCAAGCGAAAATGCCCCTTTCTTCTCGGGTCTGTGCCGCTTGCGGGCGGTCCCTGGTTAATCTCCCCCCGGAGCAACGGGTTTATGTTTTAGGCCCCCCGGAAGCCCCGACTGGGCAACCGTCTGCGCCTGCGCCGGCAGTGCCGCAGGAAGCATCCGTTCCCGCCGCGGCACCTCCCAAGGCCGCCAAGAAGCCCAAGCGGCCCGGAAAGAAGAAGACTTAAGCAAGTTCAAGCAACTTCCTTAATTATCCCAGCCAGCAAATCCGCCAGTCGGGACGCGGCCCCGGCCACGGTGGCGATGATGTCCTCCAGAGCGATGGGCGCCATGGCATCGGGCAGGTTGAGGTTGCTGAGCACCGAAATCCCCAGGATTTTGAGCCCGGCGTGGGTGGCCACGATGGCCTCGGGCACGGTGGACATGCCCACCGCGTCGGCGCCCATCCTCCGTAAGAAGCGGGTCTCGGCCGGCGTCTCCAGGCTGGGGCCCTTGATCGCCACGTAGACCCCCTGGCGCAGCGCCGTGCCCTGGCGCCGGGCCACTTCCCCCGCCGCCCGCCGCAACCCCAGGTCATAGACCCGGCTCAAATCAGGGAATCGCGGCCCCCAGGCCTCCACGTTGGCCCCCACCAAGGGGTTGTCCCCTATGAGGTTGATGTGGTCGCAAATGAGCATCAAGTCCCCGGCCCGGAAAAGGGGATTGAGGCCTCCGGCGGCATTGGTAAGGACCAGGGTCTTCACTCCCAGGGCGGCCATGACCCGCACCGGAAAGGTCACCTGCCGCAGGCTGTAGCCTTCGTAAGCGTGAAACCGGCCATGGCAGACCATGACCTGGCGGCCGGACATCCGCCCCCAGCACAGGCGTCCTTGATGGCTGGGGCTGGTGGCCGGCGGGAAATGAGGCAGTTCCTCGTAAGGGAGGCCGCCGCCGCCCGTCAGCCGGTCGTCCCATCGCCCCTGGCCGGTGCCCAGGACCACGGCCCATTCCGGCCTTGCCTGCATCCGGGGGGCGAGGAACCGGGCGCATTCCTCCACCCGCTCCTGATAGTTCTGGTTCGGCAAGATTTTTCCTTTCACCGGGAGTTGCATTGTTCCGAAAAGTTCTTATATCTCCGGTGGCACCGGCGTCTCGCCGGTGCTTTAGGGGCGGGTTTCAAACCCGGCCCTAGCCGTCATGTTCATAGTCTTGGGTGAGCTCAAGTTCAGGCGCAACTGCCCTAAAAAGTTCATTTGCCAGGGGAGGGAGGGATTACTTTCCCCCGCCCTCACCCAAGTTGCCATAAGGATAAGCCGGTTTTGCCGGTTCGTCAATGGCGGGCTGCCGCCCCCGGCGATTTTCGCTTTGCCCTTGACAGTTTCCCGGTTTACTTTAAATATATACCATCACTTGCATGACAGGATTTTAAGATGGGGAGACCTAAAAAGTGCCGCTGGGTGGAGACCGAGCCCGGGGTGACCTTTTTCAAACCCCGGGGGATTCCCCTCAGGAACCTGGAAAAGAACGTGATCACCGTGGACGAGCTGGAAGCCATGCGGCTGGCCGATTTTCTCGAGATGACCCAGGAGGAGGCGGCCCAGAAGATGCAGATTTCCCGGCCCACGGTGACCAGGATGCTGGCCCGGGCCCACCGGGCGGTGGCCGATGCCCTGGTGCACGGCAAGGCCATTTGCATCGAAGGCGGAGACTACCGGCTGGGGCAGCAGTGCCATTCCTGCGGCCAGTGGTCGGAGTCGGGCCCAGGCGAGGCCCCGCCGGAATGCTGCAATTGCCATGCACCCGCAGATGGGGGAACGGATTGAAATTACGAAATTATCGGGACACCATACTCGATTCTTTAAGGATGGCTACAACCTGCTCCAAGGTTTTTAGAATTAAGTATGGCGTCCCCATAATTTGCAGGGGGAGATCAAGGGGATGGCCGCAGGCAGTTCCTACAAAGAGGCCGGGGTTGACATCGATAAGGCCGACGCCTTTATCAAATCCATCCGGCCCCTAATAAAATCCACCTACCGCACCGGCGTCCTGGGGGAGGTCGGCGCCTTCGGGGGCATGTTCCACCTGGGCGCGGCAAAATACCGGGACCCGGTCCTGGTGTCCGCCACCGACGGGGTCGGCACCAAGATCAAGATCGCCATCCTCATGGGCCGCCATGACACCATCGGCATCGACCTGGTGGCCATGTGCGCCAACGACATCATTGTCCACGGCGCCACCCCCCTGTTCTTCCTGGATTACCTGGCCGTGGGCACCCTGGTCCCCGAGACCGCCATCCAGATCGTGGAAGGGATCACCCACGGGTGCCGCCAGGCGCACTGCTCCCTCATCGGCGGCGAGACCGCGGAGATGCCCGGCATGTACCAGCCCGGCGACTACGACCTGGCCGGCTTCGTGGTGGGCGTGGTGGAGCGGGACCAGATCATCGACGGCTCCGACATCGGGGTGGGCCACCGCGTCATCGGCCTGGCCTCCAGCGGCCTCCACTCCAACGGCTACTCCCTGGTGCGCCGGGTCCTCTTCGAGCGCCACAGTTACCAGGTCACCGACGACATCCCCCAACTGGGCGGCCCCCTGGGGGAAGAACTCCTCAAACCCACCCGCATTTACGTGGAAACGGTGCTCAATCTCCTGCGGGACTTCCCCATCCGGGGCATCAGCCACATCACCGGCGGCGGCCTCACGGACAACCTCCCCCGCATCCTGCCCAAGTCCTGTCGGGCGGTGCTCCGGCTGCAGTCCTGGCCGGTGCCCCCCATCTTCAGCTTCCTGAAGGACCGGGGGGACATCGCCGACGAGGAGATGCTCCGGACCTTCAACCACGGCATCGGCCTGGCCCTGGTGGTGGACAAAAACCTGGTGGACGAGGTGCTCCAGAGACTAGAGGCCCTGGGCGAACAGGCTTACGTCATCGGCGAAATCGTCGCCCGCAAGAAAAGCGAGCCGCAGCTGGTATACGTGTGAGACAAGGAAAAACTTTGGGGGAGGGGGCCAGGGGCCGACTGAGATGCCCCCAAAAGTGAGACACTTTTTATGAGAGGGTTGGTTTAAAGCAACCATGGC
>JBGPBR010000080.1:0-7486 GCA_041481325.1 Desulfobaccia bacterium | reverse complement strand
CCATGACCCCGCCGGCCACCCTGCGCCGGGCGCGGGAGATCGGGCTCAAGGCCGGCCTCCGCTACGTTTACACCGGCAACGTTCCCGGCGAAGGCGGCGAAAGCACCTACTGCTACCAGTGCGGGGAACTGCTCATCGAACGGCTGGGCTACAGCATCAAGCGCTATAACCTGGTGGACGGCAAGTGCCCCAAATGCCAGGCGGCAATCGACGGGGTGTGGAAGTAGGAGCCCGGAGGGCGATTTCCCCGGATTAACGGAAATCGCGCAACTGGTCTTCAATGCGGGTTAGCTTTTGATCCCGGTCGGCCACCGTGACGAGGTCATTTTTCAGGATGTGCCTGGCCACCAGCAATGCTGCCAGGCGTTCCCCCTTGGAGTTCCAGTGGGAGGTATACCGGTAAAACAGGTCGTTTTCCGAAGACAGCAACTTGCGGGGCCGTTGATCAGCGTAACTCTTAAATAGGGGCAACAGGTCAATATAGGGAATGGCCGCTTCACGGAAAAATTGCCGCACCAATTTGTTGGGTCCCTCCAACTCCACCGGCGTCCTGGTGGACAGGAAGGGATAGACCATGGTCCTGGTGGGGACCAACACCATAAGCAACCCGGCGTGGTTGGCCTCCGTCAACTTTTTCAACGCGAGCAAATTCTCCTGATGCTGCGGCCAGGCCTTATGGACCGCTTGGGGGTCATCGAGCCAGAATTGCAGCGGGTCGGCATAGGCATAATGGGCCGGGAACATTCTCATCGAGGCATCATTGACCAGATTCAGGGTAATGAAATGTCGATCCAGGAAATAATTGATCTGGTCCATAAAACTCAAGGGGTAAGTTTGGCTGACTTTATCCCATAAGGAAAACGACCGCTGCAGTTTCGGTAAATCCCAGTCTCCGGTTTGTTTGTTTCTATACCTGGCGGCAGACACCAGCAAACCGTCGACCACCGTCAGATTGGGGAACATGAGATCGTCGATGATGTCATTCCAAAAATATCCCACGATAATAAGGCGGGGGGGCTGGTTTATCCGGCCGATAATGTCCTGGGCTTTGAGAAGCTCCTGTTTGGTACCATAACCCTCGACGCCGCACTTTAAGACCCGGTATTGGAGCAAGTCTTCCAAGCGGGTGCCCCATTTATTCTGAAACGGCGCAAACATATGGGTGAAGCTGTCGCCCAGCAGCAGGATGACGTCCGGTTCCCCCCGGTAGGGCTCATCGAAACAACCCAGCTCATTGGACCAGATATCGTAATCCAGGAGACGGTTATCCACCGACAGGCGCATGCCCCTGACATTGGGCCTGATGTCATAGCCCTTCACCGGATCGAACTGATAATAGTTGGTGAGATGATTGTCCCTTTGCAGCAGATGGTGGTAGGGCGTGAATCTGAGAACTATTTCCAGGGCCAAGACGGTCAGGACGAAACTGACAAAAATGACGCCGATATTTCTCAACCAGTTCTTAACCACTCTGGTCCTTCCCGGCCGCGGCAGCCAGTATGGCGCCGCCGCCGAATTACCCGGCATAATTGATTTGCCTAGTTCCCTCCCCTTTCCATCGGGGGAAGGGGATGTAAAAGGCAGGTCATAGGGTCTGCTTAATTGTGAAACACTCCGGTTGGTCCGGCCGAGTTAAGGTGGTCCGGGGCAGGGCTTCACCCCTTCAGCAATTCTTTGGCGATGATGAGCTGCATGATTTCGTTGGCGCCTTCGTAAATCTGGCCGGCCTTGGCGTCCCGGAAGTGCCGGGCCATGGGGTGGTCTTCCAGGAAGCCGGGCTGCCTCGAAGATAAGGGACACCGACTGGGCGGCCCGCATCCCCAGCTTCTCTTCGAGGGGGCCCCGGGGTGATGCCGGCTGTGGCCTCGAGATCCACCACGAAGGCGCTGATGCCCTTGGGGCCCTGGGCGGGGTCGGTGAGGGCGGCCACCAGGGCGTAGCGGGCCACCCCCCCGGAGGTGACAAAATTCTTCCGGCCGGTGAGGACCCAGCCGTCGCCTTCCCGGCGGGCCGTGGTCTGCAGCGCCCCGGGGTCGGAGCCGGCTTCCGGGTCCGTGAGGGCGAAGCTGGCGATGGCCTCGCCGCTGGCCACCGGCGGCAGAAACCGCTGCTTCTGCGCCGGGGTGCCGAACTGATTCAGGGCGCCCCCGAACAGGGTATGGTTGACGTGCAGGACCAGGCAGGAAGACGGACAGGCCTGGGCCAGCTCCATCTGGGCCAGAGCGTAGGCCACATAGTCCAGCCCGGACCCGCCGTATTCGGCCGGCAGGGCCGTCCCGAACAGCCCTTCCCCGGCCCAGAGCCGCAGGATTTCCCAAGGAAACCGTCCTTCCCGGTCCAGGGGGGCCGCCTGGGCTTCCACTTCCCGGGCCAGGCGCCGGGCCTGGTCCTGGACCGCCGGTTGCGCCGGTGATAAGGTAAAATCCATCTTGGCTCCCTCACTTTTTGCTGATGGGCTGGGCTAATAATTTCAGAAATGCCTCCGGGGGTCAACCGGAAACGGTTTTCTCCCGGGAAATGGCGCCTCCGGCCGCCGCCGCGGCTAATTTCGCTAATTTGGGGAACGTCTTGGCAGTTTCGGCCAATTAAGTTAACATTAACGGTCAAAGCGTCTGCAAAGGCCGGGGTCATGAAAAAGGGCGGGCTTCTCCTTTACTTATC
Source organism: Desulfobaccia bacterium (assembly GCA_041481325.1). Taxonomy (GTDB): domain Bacteria; phylum Desulfobacterota; class Desulfobaccia; order Desulfobaccales; family 0-14-0-80-60-11; genus DASWLF01. Next base: position 4,825 of record JBGPBR010000080.1, on the reverse strand, counting down.
CGTAATCACCATGTGCTGTAGCCTCCCGGCCTGGGCCCGGCCCGGGCTCCCGCCCCCCATCGTGGCCCTGGGCGACCTGGAAAAGCGGCCGGCGGTGGAAACCGGGGTCCAAAGCATGGCAGTGGACGCCGGCGGCGGGGTTTCCTGGCAAATGGCCCCGGGGCCAGGACTGTTTCAACAAAACCTGGCCGTCATGGCGGATGGCCGCCAGATGCAAGTCCTGGAAGGAGGCGTATTCACCGGCTACGCCCGGCTGCAGGAAGGCGCCGGCATTTATTGGGTGCTGGCCGAATATTCCGGGGGCGCCCACTGCTGCGCCCACTACCATTTCTTTTCCCGACCGGCGGCGGGCCGGCCGGTGCAGTATCTGGGAAGAACCGCGGGGCATAACGGCTGGACCCGGCCCCTTCAGGAGTTGTTCCTGTACCGGGAGGGGCGTCTCTATTTCAAAAGTCTGGACAATCGCTTCGATTACTTCCATGCCAGCCATGCCGACTGCCTGCTGGTCAATTATCCCCCGGTCTATTATCTTCTTGCTCCCACGGAGTTGAAGATAGATAATTTGTTCTTTAAAGACCGTTATCTCGAGGAGGTCGGCCGGGTGGAGGCGGACATTGGGAAGCAGTTGGCTGGCCGGGGCGCCAAACCCCCGGCCATCTTGCAACCCATGTACGGCAAGGACTACGGCGCCACCGGTTTCGCCGATGACCTGGGGCAGTTGCTGGTAAAGCGCAGTCTCCTGTTTCTCTATGCCCGGGAAGACCAAAAGGCCTGGCAGACCCTGGAGGCGGACGTGGGGAAATATTATCAAACCGGGCAATGGCTGCCGGAGCTGCGCCGGGAAATCCAGGAGATGCTGGCCGAGAGCCCTTATTAAGACAAGCACCTAAAGGCCCTTGGCTCACCCAGGAATTATGCCGGTAGGGTAGGGCGGGCCTCCCCGCCCGCCGCCTTTGGCAGCCGCAGGCAGAATCGACCCGCAATCATGAATGAAACCGCGCCCCTGACTGGAAGCTTCCGCCTCGCCCTGGTCCCTGGAGGCGCCCGGAGCGGCAAGAGCCGTTACGGGCTGGCGCTGGCCGCCAGGTTCCCCGCTCCCCGGCTGTTCGTGGCCACCTGCGAGCCCGGGGACGAAGAGATGGTCGCCCGCATCGAGAATCACCGGCAAGAGCGGGGCCCCGACTGGGAAACCCGGGAAGAGCCCCTGGACCTGGCGGCCACCCTAACCGCGGCCCCGGACGGCTACGGGGCCGTCGTCATCGACTGCCTCACCATGTGGCTCACCAACCTCATGCTGCGGGAGGGGGACAACCTCCCCGCCATCCAGGCGGGCTGCGACGGGCTGCTCCAGGCCCTGGCCCAAACCCGCACCCCCACCATCCTGGTGAGCAACGAAGTGTGTTGGGGCCTGGTGCCGGAAAACCCCCTGGCCCGGGAGTTCCGGGACCGGGCCGGGATGCTGCACCAGCGGCTGGCGCGGCTCGCCGACCTGGTGGTCCTGATGGTGGCCGGCATCCCGCTGGCCGTCAAGGTGGGGGATCTGGGGCCGTATTAAGCCGCGCTCAGCCATCAGTTTTCAGCGGTCAGCAAAGAGAAAGGATTAAGAGAAGCGGTCGGATGTGAAGGTCCTCGGTTGTAAAGCTTCACAATTAACCTGACTTAAATCAGGCCCCGGTCGCCTGGTTCGGCAAGATTAAGTCCCCCTTTGAAAAAGGGGGATTTAGGGGGATTTCTGGTACCTAGGCAGAAGGCCCGGAGGTCCGCCCCACCGAAAGATAACGCAGTAATATTAGGTGATGTCCCTCGGCCCCAGGTGATGGGGCCGCGGAGATAATAAAGAGGTGGTTAACTTCATGATGACCGAATTGTCCCAGATAATCGCCCAGATAGAACCGGTGGACCCGGTCTGGCTGGCCCGGGCCCAGGAGCGCCTGGATTTCCTCACCAAGCCGGTGGGCAGCCTGGGGCGGCTGGAAGAGCTGGCCGCCCGCTACGTGGGCATCCGCCGGGAGCTGCTGCCGGATTTGGAAGTGAAGAAAGTGGTGGTCTTTGCCGCGGACCACGGCGTGGTGGCCGAGGGCGTGAGCGCCTACCCCCAGGAGGTCACCTTCCAGATGGTCTACAACTTCCTGCAGGGCGGCGCCGGGATCAACGTCCTGGCCCGCCACGCCCGGGCCCGGGTCGAGGTGGTGGATATGGGGGTGAACCACGACTTCGGGGAGATTCCGGAGCTGGTTTCCCGCAAGGTGGCTTACGGGACCCGCAATATGGCCCGGGAGCCGGCCATGAGCCGGGAGGAGGCCTTGCGGGCCTTGCTGGCGGGGGTGGAGCGGGCCGAAGCCGCCACCGCCCAGGGGGTGGACGCCCTGGCCGCGGGGGACATGGGCATCGGCAACACCACCGCGGCCGCGGCCCTGACCGCGGTCTTCACCGGGCGGCCCGTGGGCGCGGTCACCGGCCGGGGCACCGGCATCGAGGACACCGTCTGGCGCCACAAGGTGGCGGTCATCAACCGGGCCCTGGCCCTGCACCGTCCCGACCCCGGCGACCCGGTGGGGGTGTTGGCCGCGGTGGGGGGCCTGGAGATCGCCGGCATCGCCGGCCTCATCCTGGGCACCGCCGCGGCCCGCCGGCCCGTCCTGCTGGACGGCTTCATCGCCACCGCCGGGGCCCTGGTGGCCGCGGCCCTGGCCCCGGCCGCCGTCGATTTCCTCATCGCCGGGCACCGCTCGGTGGAGCCGGGCCACCAAACCACCCTGGATTATTTGGGGCTGAAACCCTTGCTCAATCTTCAGATGCGCCTGGGAGAAGGCACCGGCGCGGTGCTGGGTCTTTCCCTCCTCGAAGCCGGGGTGCGCATCTACCGGGAGATGGCCACCTTCGCCGAGGCCGGGGTGGCGGAAAAGGGGGAGTGAAGAAACCGGTTTTGGGTTTTCGGTATTTTTATGGAACCCAAGGTCGCTGGAGGGACGCAATTTATTGCCGCTTCCGCCAAAAGCTTAAAGATTACCCCCCATCCCGTTTTATCGGTTGGGGGTTAGGTTTCAGAGATGGATATTATAAACGGCCACCAGTCTGAGGCTCCCTCTCAGGTTCCTTGCTACATTGAACCATTTTACCTTTTCAAGCCACGGTCTTCTTTTTCCGAAAACCGAAAACCGAAAACCGAAAACCATCTTTTATGAACTGCACCTTCCCCCTGGCCCTGACGTTTCTCACCAAGTGCCCCTGGTTCAGGACCGCCCCGGCCGATGCCGGGGCCCTGGCCCGCTCCATGTTCTGGTTCCCCTGGGTGGGCGCCTTGTTGGGGGGCCTCTATTGGGGGGCCTGGGCCGGTCTTGTCAGGGTCCTGCCCCTCCCCGGGGCCGCGGGGGTGCTCCTGGCCTTCACGGTGCTGAGCACCGGGGGCCTGCACCTGGACGGCCTGGCGGACACCGCCGACGGCCTGGGCGGCGGCCGCACCAGGGAAGGGCGCCTTGCCATCATGAAGGATTCCCGGGTGGGGACCTTCGGGGTCCTGAGCCTCATCGTGGTCCTGGTCCTGAAGTTCGCCTTTTTCCTGAGCCTGGGGGACCAGGCGGCGGCCCCGGTTCTCCTCTGCTATCCCGTGGCCGGCCGCTGGGGCATGGTGCTCCTGGCTTATCTCTCCCCCTACGCCCGGCCAGAGGGCGGCCTGGGCCAGGCCATGACCTCGGGGGTGGCCGCCCGGACCCTGGCCGGGGCTACGGTAAGCGCCGCGGCCCTGTGCCTGGGCTTGGGGGGCGTCCGGGGCCTCATCCTGCTGGGGGCCGCAGGGCTGGCGGTCTGGCTGGGGAGCCTCTACTTCCGGCAACGGCTGGGTGGGGTCACGGGCGACGTCCTGGGCGCGGCCAACGAGGCCATAGAGGTCTTGGTCCTGGGTGGGTTCCTTCTGCTTTGAAAAGTTGTGAGATTGGTGGCACCGGCGTCTTGCGGGTGTTGTAAGGGCGAGTATAAAAAAAGCCCTGCCGACGATTTTTATGATTTTGGAGTTACCAGGCGCAGCTTGGGAACGAGGGTAAAAAACCGTTTTCCCACCGCCGGTAATGCGGTTCTCAAGCTCCGCTGATTGTGTTATAATAAAACAGGATTTCCCAAATAGTTAAGAAGATGTTGGGGCGGTTGGCGGACCGCCCCTGCAGTTTAGCCCCCCCTGGCTTAAGGGGGTGGCAAGGAGGCGAACCATGTTACCGGACACGTTGGAGTTAAGAGTAAAACTGAAAGATTTCAAAGATCGGCTGGACCTCCTCCGAGGTCATCTTTGATCTGGGGGGCAAAGAAGTCAGGCTCCGGCATATCGATGAGCTGATGGCGGCCCCGGATCTCTGGGACGACCAGGCCCGGGCCGCGGACATTCTCCGGGAACGGGGCGCCCTGCTCCAGGCGGTGGCGGAATACGAGCAACGGGTCATAGAGGTGGAAGACCTGGAAGTGCTCCTGGACCTAGCCATGGAGGAAGAAGACCACCAGGCCCTGAAGGAGGTCTCCGGCGAACTGGCCAAAATGGAGGCGAGCTTCCGGGACTGGGAACTCAAGCTCCTGTTGGGTTCCGAAGAGGACCAGTTGAACGCCATCATCACCATCCACGCGGGGGCCGGCGGCACCGAGGCCCAGGACTGGACCGAGATCCTGCTCCGCATGTTCCTGCGCTACTCCGAACGCAAAGGCTTCAAGACCGAAACCGTCGACCTCCTGCCCGGGGATGAAGCCGGCGTCAAGAGCGTCACCTTCACCGCCAGCGGCCCTTACGCCTTCGGCTACTTCAAGAGCGAATCAGGCATCCACCGCCTGGTGCGCATCTCGCCCT
>JBGPBR010000079.1:0-7636 GCA_041481325.1 Desulfobaccia bacterium | reverse complement strand
CACCAGTCGCCCACCGGGCTCCAGCCAGGCCGGGGCCTGCTCCAGAAACTCGGCCAGTTGCTCCAGTTCCAGATTTACCGCAATCCTCAAAGCCTGGAAGACCCGGGTGGCTGGATGCAGTCTCCCCCTGCGCCCCCCGGGTCCCTGGGCTTGTTCAATGACGTCCACCAACTGCCGGGTGGTCTCGAAAGGCTTCTGCCGCCGAACCTGAACCACCAGGCGGGCGATGCGCCGGGCTCGGCGCTCCTCCCCGTAATCCCGGAAAATCCGCTCCAGGGCGTCCTGGGTGGCGGTATTCAGGAGCCTGGCGGCCGTGGGCTCGTAAGATTCGGGGTTGAACCGCATGTCCAGCGGCTCCTCCCCGGCGAAAGAGAACCCCCGGTGTGATTGCTGCAGCTGAGAAGAAGATAGACCCAAGTCCAGGAGAATTCCGGCTGCCCCCGCAGCCTGTGCCTCGCTCAGAAGCTCCCCCAGGTGGGTGTACGAACGGTGAAAGAGTTGAAATCGGGAGGTGTGGCGGGTCAAGCGGGCGGCGGCCGTCTTCAGGGCCGCAGGATCTTGATCCAGCCCCCAAAGCTTCCCGTCCGGGGCGGTGCGGTCCAGGATGGCCGCGGCGTGCCCCCCCTCACCCACGGTGCCATCCACATACAGGCGGCCAGGCCGGCAATCGAGACCCACCAGCACCTCCGTCACCATAACCGGTTCGTGAACCGGGTCTTGGTCGTCCTTTAGATCAGTAATTCGTGTAAGACCTCTTCAGTGATGGATTCTTCCAACTGCTTCCGGTGGGCTTCATAACTGGGGCGGTCCCAGATTTCAAAGCACCGGATGCCTCCACCCACCAGGCAGACATCCCGGCTTAACTTGGCATAGTCCCGGAGTGCCGTGGGAATGAGGATGCGGCCCTGGCGGTCCAGGGGGCATTCCTCCGCCCCGGAGATCAGAAACCGCTGAAAGGCCCGGATTTCTTTGCGGAAAAGGGGTTGCTCGGCGAACTTGGCGACGATCTTGACCCACTCGGACTGGGGAAAGGCCAATATGTAGCCGCCCCAATTGGTGAGAACGAGCTGGTGGTCTTTGCCTTCCTGCAGACTTTCCCGGTAGCGGGAAGGGATGCTGACCCTCCCCTTGTTATCCATATAGTGAAAATAGCTACCGGTGAACATCTATCCCCCATCAATCCCCACTGAGTCCCACTTTTTCCCACTGTGAGGTAAAATACGCCCACTTTTAGGGAGATGTCAAGAAAAAAACGATCCTTGAAAAAATTATTTTTCGGAGCGAAACTTGAAGTAAATGCGGATTTGGAAAGGGTGCGGCCGATTCTGGACCGTGGAACCTAACATGATGGGTTTGGGGCCCATTTCCCCGGAGCGAATGGTTTTAAGGCCGCAGCAGCTCTCCACTTCCCCGTCTTTTCAGACCTGCAGCGCAGATTTGCTTGGGATGGCGTATCTGAAGGGAAAACCGCGGGATGGGGAATTTGGATGATACCGGATTGAGACCTCTGTGACGCCAAGCGGTGATTTTCGAGGTTCGAGAAGAGAGGGAAGTAGATGCAGGGTGGGCACCGCCCACCGGTTTTCCTATGATGCGCCCTGGGCCCCATTATCTTGGGATTAATGGCGCCGGCGTCCCGCCGGTGCGGTAGGGGCGGGTTTACCCCAGCCTCCTACCTCTTGCCGGCCGCGTCAAAAGGTTTCTTTGCTGAAAGCTGACTGCTGAAGTTGATTTCCTGCGGCTGCCCGCATCAGTTTTCTGAGCGCCGCTGGTTATAGCCATTATTCACCCGGCAACTTGGTCCTACCCCGGCTGCTGCCCGCGGCTCTCCAGATAGCCTTGCAGGATCAGGACCGCGGCCAGCTGATCCACCACCTGGCGCCGGCGCCGCCGGCTCACGTCCGCGGCGATGAGCACCCGTTCGGCCTCGGCGCTGGTCAGGCGTTCGTCCCAGGTGGCCACCTTCACCCCCAGGGCCTCTTTGAGCCGCCGGGCCAGTTCCATGATCTCCGGCACCGCCTTCCCGGGGCGCCCGTCCATATGGCGTGGCAGCCCCAGGACGATTTCCTGGACGCCCCACTCCCGGGCCACCTCCACCAGCCGGGCCAGGTCCGTTTCCGGGTCTTTCCGGGTCAAAACCTCCAGGCCCTGGGCGGTGATCCCCAGGGGGTCGCTGACGGCCAGGCCGATGCGCTTTTCACCCACGTCCAGGGCCAGGATGCGCACCTCAAAGGGGCGGGTGGGCGGCGATGTCGTTTCCATATGCAGCTCCTGGGTCGGAATCTTTGAGGAGGGCGTTCCGGCACTGCCAGCACCTCCTCAGATACGGCCCACTGCTTACTGCTCACCTATTTCGACAGCAGCCACCCGGCCGCCAGGGCCAGGGCGATGCCGGCCAGATGGCGCAGGCTCAGGGCCTCGTGCAGCACCGCCCAACTCAGAAGCACCGTCACCATGGGGTAGAGGGCGGTTAAAGGGACTACCACCGCAACGGGCCCGGCGGCCAGGGCCTGGAAAAAGCTGAGGAGGCCGAAGGCCATGCAGATCCCGGCGGCCACCGCTAATCCCAGGCCCGCCGGGTGCCACGGGATAGTCAGCCCGCCGGTCATCCCCAGGTAGGCGATGACCGCCAGGTGACCGGTTATGGATAAAAGATAAACCGCCGACCACGGCAGGTGCTGGCTCGCCGCCTTGCTTAAGAAACCCCATACCCCCCACAGACCCAGGGCCACCAGGGAAAAGGAGAACCAGCTCAATAGCCCCTCCCGTCTTGCCAAGTGTTCGTCGTTCCACTAATATACGATATGGCCCGTAGGCACAAGGGGCAACTGACTTGCAGCAGGGGGTGGGGGCAGGTTCCGGCGGTTTGTTTCACCCCTCACCATTGCCCTCTCCCCTGGTAGGGGAGAGGGCAATTTGGCGGCACCGGCTTCCAGCCGGTGCCGGCGCAGGCTGAAGCCGGCGGCTGCCTTTTTGAACCGCAAGGGCTTTTTGCAGAGTGCCAGGAACCTTAAGGACCATACTGACTTTTTCAACCCTGCAATGAGAAAGGTTTTCATGATCAAGATCATGGGCCACCGGGGCGCCCCGTTCTATGAGCCGGAGAATACCCTGCGCTCCTTTAGGCGGGCCCTGGAGATGGGCGCGGCCGCGGTGGAGCTCGACGTCCACCTCACCAAAGACGGCCGCCTGGCGGTGATCCACGACGCCACCCTGGGGCGCACTACCAACGGCCGGGGCCGGGTGCGGGACTTCACCCTGGCAGAGCTCAAAAAACTGGATGCGGGCTTGGGGGAGCGGATTCCCTCCCTGGAGGAAGCGCTTGAACTGGTCCGGGGCCGGGCCCGCCTGCTGGTGGAACTGAAAGAACCGGAGGCCGGGCCCGTGCTCCGGCGCTTTTTTCAGGAGCGCCAGGCCTGCGGCGACGCCGAGGTCATCTCCTTCTGGCACCCGGCCCTCAAGGCCATGAAAGAAGCGGAGCCCGGACTCAGGACCGGCGCCCTTCTGGTGGGCTGCCCCGCGGACCCGGTGGGCCTGGCCCGGGCCGCCCGGGCCGAGGCCCTGGTCCTGCAATACGCCTACGTCACCGCCGACCTAACGGCGGCCGCCCACCATCATGGCCTCCAGGTCTATATCTGGAATATCGACAGCGTCGAGGCGGTGGAACCTTACCTCTCCATGAACCCGGACCTTATCGGCAGCAACCGCCCGGATATTCTGGTAGAATATGTGAGGAAAACATTCCCGAAGGGATAGTCTATGTCGAAGTCGATTGTCCAGCAGGTGATGGAGGCGCATCTGGTGGCCGGGGAGTTGGTGTCCGGGGCCGAGGTGGCCTTGAAGATCGATCACACCCTGACCCAGGATGCCACCGGCACCTTGGCGTATCTGGAGTTCGAGGCCATGGGGGTGGAGCGGGCCCGGCCCGAAGTGGCGGTGAGTTACGTGGACCACAATCTGCCCCAGACGGATTTTAGAAACGCCGACGACCACCGGTTCCTGCGCACCTTTGCGGCCCGCCACGGCCTCTACTTTTCGCCGCCCGGCAACGGCATCTCCCACCAGGTGCACCTGGAGCGCTTCAGCGTGCCGGGCCAGACCCTTTTGGGCTCCGACAGCCACACCCCCACCGCCGGGGGCGCCGGCATGCTGGCCATGGGGGCCGGGGGCCTGGACGTGGCCCTGGCCCTGGCCGGCCAGCCTTTTTACCTGGTGGTGCCCGAGGTCCTGGGAGTACGTCTCAGCGGCCGACTCCCGGAGTGGGTGTCCGCCAAGGACGTCATCCTGGAGCTGCTGCGCCGCCTGACGGTGAAGGGCGGCCGGGGCAAGATCCTGGAGTTTTTCGGGCCGGCGCTGCGCTCTCTGACGGTGCCCGAGCGGGCCGCCATCACCAACATGGGGGCGGAGTTGGGGGCCACCACCTCCATCTTCCCGGCGGACGGGCAAACTCGCAGGTTCCTGGCCCAACACGGGCGGGCGGCGGGGTTTAAGCCGCTGGCCGCCCGGGGGCGGCCCCGCTACGCCGGCCTCCAGGAAATCGACCTGGCCGAGCTTGCGCCCCTCATCGCCCAACCCAGCTCCCCGGACCGGGTGGCGCCGGTCAAAGAACTGGAGGGTATCCCGGTGGAGCAGGTGCTCATCGGGTCCTGCGCCAACTCCTCTTTCCGGGATCTCATGGTGGTGGCCAAGGCCCTCAAGGGCCGCCGGGTCCACCCCCGGGTGAGCCTGGAGATCAATCCCGGTTCCCGCCAGGTGCTGGAAAACCTGATCCTGGCCGGCGGACTGCTGCCGCTCATCGAAGCCGGGGCCCGGGTGATGCCGCCGGGCTGCTGGGGCTGCATCGGCATGGGTCAGGCCCCCCCCACCGGGGCGGTCTCGGTGCGCACCTTTCCCCGAAACTTTCCGGGGCGGAGCGGCACCAAGGACGATAAAGTCTATCTGGCCAGCCCCGAGACCGCGGTGGCCGCGGCCATCTTCGGGGAGCTCCGGGACCCCCGGAGCCTGGGGGATTACCCCCGGGTGGCGGCGCCCCGGCACTATCACGTCAACGGCGACCTCATCCCGCCGCTGCCGCCGGCGGCCGCGGCCCGGGTGGAGGTGGTGCGGGGCCCCAACATCGTCGCCTTGCCCCAACTCTCACCCCTGCCCGAGACCTGGCGCGGGGAAGTGTGGCTGCAAGTCGGGGACAACGTCACCACCGACGACATCCTGCCCGCGGGGAGCCAGATCCTGCCGCTGCGGAGCAATCTGCCGGCCATCAGCCGCTACGCCTTTACCCGGCTGGACCCGGATTTCCCCGAGCGGGTGCAGGCCCGGGGGGGCGAAGGCGCCGTGGTGGGAGGCGAAAATTACGGCCAGGGCTCTTCCCGGGAGCATGCCGCCCTGGCCCCCCGGTACCTGGGGGTGCGGGTGAAACTGGTGAAGAGCTTCGCCCGGATACACCTGGCCAACCTCATCAACTTCGGCATCCTGCCCCTGACCTTGGAGAATCCGGCGGATTACGACCTGCTGCCCCAGGGGCAGGCGGTGGAGTTGCCCGGGGTGAAAAAGCTCCTGCTGGACGGCGCCGAACGTCTGCCCCTGAAGGTGTTTGCTGAAAGACCTTGGGTCCAGGATGTACGGGTAATCCGCTTCAAAGAAAAGAAGCCTAAAGAAGAAAAGCCTTATGAAAAAGTAATCTGGGTCCGGGTGGACCTGTCGGCGCGGCAGCGGCGCCTGGTGGCCGTGGGCGGGGCCTTAAACCTGGCCCGGGAATGGTAGGGGGCCAGGAGAAATTTGCGGCCCGGGCCGATGGACTTTTTCGCCAGGCCCCCGCCGGCATATTTGCTGAACCCCAACCGCTGCCCTTCCTGGTCTGGAATTTCCCACCTGCTTGTGCGATAATAACCACGGAGGCAAGCTATGTGGGTCGCCGCGGTCCAACTCAATTCCACCGCTGAGATCGACGCCAACCTGGCCCGGGCCCGGGCTTTCATCGAAGAGGCCGCCGGTCGCGGGGCCCGGCTGGTGGCCCTGCCGGAGCACTTCGCCTATCTCGGTCCCGAGGCCGGCCTCCCGGAGGTGGCCCAGCCTTATAGCGGCCCCCTGGTGTCCGGCTTCCGGGAACTGGCTGAAAAGTTGGAGATATTTTTGCTCCTGGGCTCTTTTCCCGAGCTGGCCGACCGGGAGGCCCGGCCTTACAACACCAGCCTGCTGCTGGGGCCCCAGGGCCAGATCCTGGCCCGCTACCGCAAGATGCACCTCTTCGACGTGGACCTGCCCGGGGTGGCCTCCTACCGGGAATCCAGACACACCCAGCCGGGGGGCGAAGTGGTGGCCGCGCCCTTGCCGGGACTTGCCTTTACCGCGGGGCTCTCGGTCTGCTATGACCTGCGCTTCCCCGAACTCTTCCGGGCCCTAATGGCCCGGGGGGCGGACCTGTTCCTGCTGCCCGCGGCCTTTACCGCCGCCACCGGGCGGGACCACTGGGAAGTCCTGCTCCGGGCCCGGGCCATCGAGAATCTGGCCTACGTGGTGGCCCCCGCCCAGTACGGCCAACACGCGCCGGGCCGCCAGAGTTACGGTCGCTCCCTCATCGTGGACCCCTGGGGGCTGGTCCTGGCCCAGGCCCCGGACGGCGAGGGGGTGATCTACGCCCGCCTGGACCACGAGCGCCTGACGCGGCTGCGCCGGGAGCTCCCCTGCCTCACCCACTGCCGGTTGAAATGATGCGGTTTTTGGTTTTTAGTTTTTGGTTTTCGGTAAAAAGCTAACATAGAATCGCTTTGATAATGGATCGTGGCCAGGCTCAATTGCGCGAATCCGATGGGAGATTCAACAAGGCGTTGGATACCATGAAGAAGATGATGCCAAAGGAAAAGTAAATCGAGTTCCTTAATTAAACAAAAAAGCCGTAATTAAGATTTATTAAAAGCTGAAAACCGAAAAAAAAAAGGCGAGAGGTTGTTGCCTCCCACCTTTGTCGCATCATGTTGTTTTTTTAGTTTTTTACCGAAAATCGAAAACCCAAAACCGTCTTTTAAACCCTGGCGGTGGCCTTGGCCAGTTTTTCCCGGTGCGACATACAGTTGCGGCACAACGGGGTCTCGGGCATGATCTCCAGTCGGCGCGGCTCGATGGACTGGCCGCACACCTCGCAGAAGCCGTAGGAGCCGTTCTCCAGGCGCAGCAAGGCCTCCTCGATGGCCTCCAGTTCCTGGCGTTTCGGTCCCAACAGGGTAAGGTTGGTCTCCGCCATCAGGGACACCGTGGCCTGGTCTTCTTCATCCCGGGCCGTAGACAGCATCTCCTGGTAGCCGTCGCCGATATTGCTCTTGAGCTGGGCCTTGACCTCCTGCCAGAGGCGCCGCTTTCGCCCCAGCAAGCGCTCTTCGACCTCAGCCAATCTCTCAGGGCTCAGTCCTGCCATGCCTTATTTCCTCCCCAGGGTGGGTTAACGGGGCCGCCCAGCCGGGCCGGCCCCCGGGGATTACTCCAGGAAATCTTCCAGCGCCGCTTTGCGGGTCGGGTGCTTGAGGCGCTTGAGGGCCTTCTTTTCAATCTGGCGGATGCGCTCCCGGGAGACCTTGAAGGCCCGCCCGATCTCTTCCAAAGTGTGCTCCACTTCTTCCCCGATGCCGAAGCGCATCTTCATGAT
>JBGPBR010000078.1:0-7730 GCA_041481325.1 Desulfobaccia bacterium | reverse complement strand
GTCATGGACGTTTAGCCTGCGCAATGCACAGGCGAGACGCCTGTGCCACTTGTTTTGATTGCGACTCGGTATCAGAATGACAGACTGGCTGACTTTTCAGAGTTCTCTGATGCGGAACTGGATGCCGTCTTAGGAGAGCTCTTCGCCGGTCAGGACCTGCAGGGCCTGGAGGTAGCGGGCCCGGGTGTTGCGGATGACTTCCGGGGGCAGCGGCGGCGGCGGCGGCTTTTTGTCCCAGCCCAGGGACTCCAGGTAGTCCCTGAGGTATTGCTTGTCGTAGCTCTTCTGGGGCCCGCCGGGCTTATAGTCCTCCCGGGGCCAGAAGCGGGAGGAGTCCGGGGTCAGGACCTCGTCGATGAGGACCAGGTTGCCGTCCGCCAGGCCGAACTCGAACTTGGTGTCCGCGATGATGATGCCCCGGGGCTCGGCCCACGCCAAAGCCCGGCGGTACAACTCCAGGCTGAGGTCCCGCACTTTTTCGGCCGGGGCCTGGCCCACGGTGGCGGCCATCCGGGCCAAGGAGATGTTCTCGTCGTGGGTCCCCAACTCCGCCTTGGTGGAGGGGGTGAAGACGGGCTGGGGCAGCTGGTCCGATTCCACCAACCCGGGAGGGAGCTTAAGGCCGCCGATGGCCCCGGTTTCTTGATACTCCGCCCAACCGGAGCCTGACAGATAGCCCCGGACGATGCACTCCACCGGCAGGGGCCGACATTTCCTGACCAGCATGGTGCGGCCCTGGAGCAGGTCCCGGTACGGGGCGCAGGCCGGTGGAAAGTCCTCCAGGTTGAGGGAAATGAGGTGGTTGGGGGTCAGCCCGGCCAGGTGCCGGAACCAGAAGGCGGACAACTGCGTCAGGATGCGGCCCTTGTCCGGAATGGGCTCGCTCATCACCACGTCAAAGGCGGAGATGCGGTCGGTGGCCACCAGGAGGAGCCGGTCCCCCAGGTCATAGATGTCCCGCACCTTACCCTGGTGTTTGGCGCCGCAGCCGGCAAGAGAGGTGGTCAGCACCGGGGGGGTCATCTGGCTTGCCCCCTGGGGGGATTGGGGTTGGTTTTCTTGGCGGTTTTCTTGGCGCCTTTGCCGGCGGGCTTAGCGGCCAGCTTCACGACCTTGGGGGTAACCTTTTCCTGTTCCTTGATGGAGTCGGCCAGGTCCTGGGCGGCCTGGGCGCCGGTGACGGGCCCCACCTGCACCTGGTAAAGGGTTTTGCCCCGGATGGTGCTTTTGACAATCTTGACACGGTACTTCCGGGCCTTGAGCCGTTGGGTTAAGGCCTGGGCCTGCTTCGAGTCGCGGTAAGTGGCGGCCAGCAGCAGGTAGCGTTCCTGGGCGGCGGCCTTGGCTTCCGGAGCCGGGGGAGTCGCAGCCGTCCCAGGGGTCGCGGTCACCGCCGGGGCTGCCGGGGGCGGGCCCCCGGGTTCGGCGCTTTCCATCTGGGGCGGGCCGCCGCCGATCCCGGCCAGCGGCGCCGGCTTCACGGGCGCCGCCGCGGTGGCGGGCGCCGCGGGGGCATCCCCGGTCCGACGGCTGGTTTTCAGGCCGCCGATGACCAGCAGGATGATGAGGCCCGCCATCCCCAGCCCCAACCAGAACCGCCGGGGGGCGGCCCGCAGCAGGCGCCAGGAAGCCTGGGCGCCCTCCCCCACTTTTCGGCCCAGGGGTTGGCTGGCGACCCGGACCTTGCCGAGCCAGACTCCGGCCTGGGCCGCAGCCTGACGCACCCGCGGCGGCCGGTCTCCCTGCCAGGCGCCATACAAGGGTTCCCGCCGACCCGGCCGCATCTGTTCCCGGACCTGGCGCAGCTGCGCCAAAAAAGCGCCGGCGTCGGGGAGGCGGTCCTCGGGTTCCACCGCCAGGCACTGCAGCAGGAAGTTCTGCAGGGGCAGCGGCACCTCCTCCAGATCCACCGGCGGAATTTCCACCCGGTAAGGGAAGGGTTCGTCAAAGGTTAAGGGATAAGGGAGGCTGCCGGCCACCAGCCGGAAACCCAGGACCCCCAGGGAAAAGACGTTGCCGGCCGCGCTGGGGGCGTCCCCCTGCAAGACCTCCGGGGGATCGTAGGCCTTGAGCTCCAGGTGCATCGCCTGGTCGCCGCCGGCCGGGGGAAAGGCAAAATTGGCCAGCCTCACTTCGCTTCCCTGGGACAGGATCTGGAGGGGGCTGAGCGACTGGTGGGCCACCCCCGCCTGGTGGGCCAAGGCCAGGGCCTGGCCGACCTGCTCCAGCAATTGCAGGGCCTCGGGCAGGCTGAAACGGTGCTGCCGGGTCAACCGGGCCACCAGGCTCTCGCCGCTGAAGGGCTCCTGCACCAGGTAAAGGCCCTCTTCAGTCTCTCCCAGGTAAAAGACCCCCAGGATCAGGGGATGGCGCAACCGCAAGGCCAGGACGGCCTCTTCCTCAAAGGCCTTCCGGGCCGCCTGCCACTCCGGCGCGGTCCGGGCCAGAAGCTTGAGGCCCACCTCGACTCCCAGTATCTGGTCCCGGGCCAGCCATACCTCGCCCCAGGGTTCTTCCCGGAGCCTATGCGCCAGCGCGTATCTCTGGCCGATAAGTCCGCCGGTCCCGGGATCATCAGACCTTAGGTTATTCATAGGAAATGCCTGCCTTGCTCAAGAATCGGCCCTGCCAGCAGGGGGTTGAAAAACGGTTTTTTCCGGTCCTCCTGGGCAGAGCGCAGGGTCTACACCATTTGAAAATACCAGATTTTTCGCGGCGCTCAGACCGACAGATTCTCACTTGTAGGAGTTTTTCCCCCCCTGCTATGACTCAACATAGCATAAAAACCGTCCCGCCACCAACCCCTTTTGGGCAGGACGGGCCGTGGCCTTGGGGGCGGCCGGCCGGGGCTCTTCCCGGGCCCCTACGGCCTGATCCCATGATGCTCCCAAATAAATTGAAAGGTTCCGATTATTTTGATACTTAATGGAAAATTTATCGGACAACTGCGAGACCGGATGTCCCTGGCCAATCTCATCACTTTGACCCGCCTGCCGCTGCTCCTGCTGTTGGTGGGCCTGCTGTTCGTCCCTTCCTATGCCGCCGGTTTGCTGGGGGTGGGGCTCCTGGTGGTGCTCTATCTCATGGACTGGTTTGACGGCTACATTGCCCGGCTGCGCAACGAAGTCACGGAAATGGGGGCGGTTCTGGACGTGGCCCTGGACCGGGCGGTGGAAAACATCCTGTGGCTCACCTTCATGTATTTGGGGATGGTGCCGCTGTGGGTCCCCATCGTCTTTTTAATCCGCTCCTTCGTGGTGGACGGGGTCCGGGGCGCGGCCTTGGCCCGGGGCAAGTCCGGATTCGGCATGATGCACTCCCCCTGGGGCCGCTTCCTGGTGGCTTCCCGGTTCATGCGGGCCTTCTACGGGCTGGCCAAGGCCGTGGCCTTCGGCATGCTTTACCTCACCCATACCCTGGCCCTTAAGTATCCAGGGATGCCGGCCACCTTGCATCCCTGGAATCAAGGCCTTATCTTACTGGCAGTTGCACTTTGCATGTTGCGGGGCATCCCGGTGCTTTGGGACGGCCGGCTCTATTTCGGCCCCAAAGACTAAAAACTTCTTCTGGGAAGAAAATCCGTTCCTTCCAGGAGCGCCTATGAATTCCGTGGCCGCGGTTTTCGACGTGGACCAGACCCTGGTTCAGGGCTACACCGAACGCCTCTTCTTTCGGCGCCTGGTCCGCCAGGGGCTGCTCAGCATCCCCCAGGCGCTGAACTACCTGGGGCACCTGGCCTGGAACCCCCAGGACCGCTTCCTGGATAAGAGCTATCTGGGGGGCCTGGACGTGGAGGAGGTCACGGGGTTGGCCCGGCAGTGCTACCAGGAAGAGATCTCCCCGCGGGTTAGCATGCACGGCCTGGCCTGCGTCTTGGAGCACCAGGCCCGGGGGCATGCCATCGCCCTCCTCACCGGGTCATTGTCTTTCCTGCTGCTGCCCCTCAAGGAAGAGCTGGGAGCCGACTGGCTCATCGCCACTGAGGCGGCCCGGCAAAATGGCAAATTCACCGGCGGGATCACGGGCCTCCATCCCCGGGGACCAAACAAGCTGTTGCTGCTCCGGGAGTTGTCCCGGGTCCAGGCGCTGGACCTGTCCCAATGCTACGCTTACGGCGATCACATCCAAGACCTGCACCTCTTGCGCCACATCGGACACCCGGTGGCAGTCAACCCTTCCTGGCGCCTGAAGCGCTTGGCCCGCCGGCACCGGTGGCCCATCCGGTATTTTTAGGGAGAATCCCGACGGCTCAAATGGGGGAGCGGGCGCCGGCTGAGGCCTCTCTCCCGGTTTTTTTCCGGATTCCACCGGCCCTCAATTGACAGGGCAGCCCTTTTAGAGTAGCTATAAGCAGGCGTGCCATGGATGAAGCTCTCATCAAGCAGTTGAAAGCCCGGGTGGAAGAAGAATTGCGGCAGCGCGAGCTGGCTCTGTTGGAATTCTGGCTCCAGGAACTGAAAAATATCGTGGCCAAACGCCACCAGGCGTTGGCCGGTCTGCAAGCCGATCTCAAAGGTTTTGTCAACCGCATGGAGACCCGGCACCGCACCCTTAAAGAAAACTTAAGGTAACCGGCATGTATGAATTAAAGGTCATAACCCAGTTTGCCGCCGCCCACCGGCTGGAAAACTTTAACGGCAAATGCGAAGCCCTGCACGGGCACAACTGGAAGGTGGAAGTATTTCTGGCCGGCGAGGGCCTGGACCAGGCCGGGCTGCTCATGGACTTCGGGGTGGTGAAGGCTAAGGCCCGGGAAGTGCTGGAAGAGCTCGACCACAAGTACTTGAACGAGCTCGCCCCCTTCCAGGACCAGAACCCGTCTTCGGAAAATCTGGCCCGCTATCTGTTTCAACGTCTGAGAGCGGTCATCAATGACGCCGGGGTCAGGGTCTCCCGGGTCAGGGTGTGGGAGTCGGACACCTCCTGCGCTTCTTACTATCAGGACTGACCTGAGTTGGCCGAAAGAGGAGTATTGCTTATCCGGCGGGCTCTGTCGCAATCCTCTTGGCAATCAGCCATTTGGGGTACATAATCTACCCGGCAATAATGGAGCGGCGGTTGAGGTTATACCGCCCATGGGGACGTGATCAGAGAGTCTGTCACCAGTTTTGTCCGGACCCTGCAACGGGAGCGGATCTTTCTGCTGCTCGAGGCAGTGGTCCTGGTCATTCTCCTGGGCGCCCTTGGCTTCAGCCTGGCGGAGTCCGGCCAGGGGGCCTGGTACGAACGTTTCGGCCGGAGCGTCTGGTGGGCCATAGTCACCCTCACCACCGTGGGCTACGGGGATATCTACCCCGTTACTTTTTTCGGGCGGATGGTGGGAGTGGTCATCATGCTGGGCGGGGTGGTGACCCTGTCCCTGGTCACCGCCACCGTGGCCTCGGTGTTCGTGGAGCGAAAGTTTCGCCGGGAGCGAGGTTTGGAAGCCACTAAAGCCACCAACCACATCCTGATCCTGGGCTGGCCGGAAGACGGGGAGGCCCTGGTGGACCATTTGCTCAAACGTCTGCCTTCTTCCGTCCCCGTGGTTCTGGTCAACAAACTACCTCCGGAGCAGATGGACGCCGTCCGGGAAAAATATCCCACCCAGGCCCTGGATTATCTCCGGGGCGATTATTCCAGGGAAGAGATCCTGTTGAAGGCCAATGTGCGGGGCGCCCTCAAGGCCATCATCCTGGCGGACCGCCAACCGGGGGAAACCGCGGCCCAGGTGGACCAGCGCACCCTGTTCACCGCCCTTACCCTCAAGGCCGTGCATCCCAAGATCCGCATCCTGGCCGAACTTCTTCGACCGGAAAACCGGGCCTACCTGGAACGGGCCGGCGCCGAAGAAGTCCTGATCCGGGGGCAATACGACTCCTCCCTGTTGGCCGGCGCGGTGGCCTCCCCCGGTCTCTACCGCATCTTCTCCATGCTGTTGACCGGCGACAGCCAGAGCCTCTGGTCTCTGGAAATCCCCGGCCGCTTCCATGGCCGTCCCCTTAAAGAGTTGGCAGGTTACTTGCGGGATAGCCATCAAGCCATCCTCATCGCCCTCTACGCCGAGAGCAGGTCCTTGAGCCTGGAAGACCTGCTGTCGGATGAGCCCTCGGCCATCGACGACTTCATCCGGCGCAAGTTCGCCGAAACCAAGATGACCCACCTCTTGGGCCGCACCAAAGTGGAGGTGCAGGTAAACCCCTCCTGGGACCTGGTGGTGGGGCCGCACCATTACGCCGTGGTTATCTCCGCTCAAAGGCCGAACCTGTAATGACTGCCATAACGGCTGATCCTGAGTTCCTGCGGAAGATTTTCCTGTTCCATGATCTGAGCGAAGATGAAATGGGCCATGTGCTGAGCTGTACTCAGACCCGGAATTTCCTGGCGGACTCCGTCATCATTGAGGAAGGGAAAACGGGAGACAGCATGTTCATCATGCTCTCCGGGGAGGTGGAAATCACCAAGCGCCTCACCCTGGAACTGGACGAGGATACCCCCAAGGAGCGGGTGATGAGCAGGCTGAAAGCCGAAGACGGCGTTTACTTCGGGGAGATGACCTTGCTGGAGAGCGAGACGCGCTCGGCCACCGTCACGGCTCTTACCAGTTGCGTCCTGCTGGAGTTGCACCAAAAGGAATTCCTGGCCTTGATCCACCGCCGGCCCATCATGGGGGTGAAGCTCCTGCTGCGCCTGGCCCAGGTCCTTTCCGGCCATCTTCGCAAGACCAACCAGGACGTGGTGAAGCTGACCACCGCCCTGGCCATCTCCCTGGGAGGCTGATACGCGGTTGCGAAGGAGACCTGATTCAGGATCCAGACTCAAGTATCTGAAGGAATAGCTCATGAAATCACCAAAGCTCAAGCCGCACCACAAAAAATTAATGGCCGTGGCCGCGTGCTTCATTATCCTCGGTTTCGCCCTGTACCTGTTCATCACCGCTTACCTTTACGCTTAACCGCCTGGAACCGGTGGCCAAGCCTGGCTTCCTGGCCTGGTCAAAAGACTAAGTTACCTTAGAATTGCACCGAACCAGGCCCATGAGAGCCAGGAACAGGGCCTGATTCTAAAAACCTGGCTGGTTCATAAAACATCCCGAGATTAGCTTATGCCCCAAAATATTTTGGACCTTACCGGCCAGGCCTGCCCGCGGCCCGTGATCCGCACCAAGGAGGCCCTGGAAGCCAACCCTTCCCAGGAGTTCGTGGTGGTGGTGGACAACGAGGCGGCCCGGGACAACGTCAGCCGCTTCGCCCAGAGCCGGGGCTGCTCCGTCAGGGTGGCCCCGGCGGCCAACTGCTTCCAGTTGACCATCAAGCCGCCGGCGGGAACCCCGGGCGAGAGCTGCCTGATCCCCACTGCTGAGGCTGCGCCCCGGAGCACCGTGGTGGTCTTCGCCTCCGACCGTATGGGCGAAGGAGACCCGGGCCTGGGGGACGTCCTGATGCGGGCCTTCTGCCAGTCCCTGGTGCAGATGCCGGTCCCCCAAACCATGCTCTTCTATAACCGGGGCGTCTTCCTGACCCTGGCGGACTCTTTGGTCCTGCCCGAACTCCAGGGTCTCCAGGAGTTGGGGGTGGCCCTCCTGGTGTGCGGCACCTGCCTGGATTTTTACAAGGTCCGGGAACAGATGTCCGTGGGCCGGGTCTCCAATATGTTCACCATCCTGGAGACCCAGATGCAGGCCGGGCGGCTCATCCGGCCGTGAAGGAGTGGGGGGAGGGCCAGGGACTTTTTTGTAAGAAGCCCCTGCC
>JBGPBR010000077.1:0-7762 GCA_041481325.1 Desulfobaccia bacterium | reverse complement strand
GTCCAGGTTATTGTTGGACGCGGCCCCGTCGGTGCCCAGGCCCACCGTGACCCCGGCCGCCAAAAGTTCCGGAATGGGGGCCACCCCCGCGGCCAGCTTCAGGTTGCTCTCGGGGCAGTGGCTTACTTTCACCCCCCGCCGGGCCAGGAGCTCCACTTCCTCGGGAGCCAGCCAGACGGCGTGAACCGCCACGGTGCCCTCATCCAGCACCCCGAGGCTCTCCAGGTAGGCGGCAGGGGTAAGTCCCGTCCGCCGCCGCAGCTCCGCCACTTCCTCCCGGGTTTCCGCCAGGTGGATGAAAAACCGGGCGTCCCGTTGCCGGGCCAGGTCCTTGGCACCCCGCAGGGTTTCCGGGCCGCAGGTGTAAGCGGCATGGCAAAAGATGGCGGAGTGAATCCCCGCCGACCTCAGGTCTTCCCCTGATTCCAGGAACCGGGCGGCCACCTGGAGATTGTCGGCGGGCTTCGGGACCCCCGGCGCCGGGAAATCCAGCACCCCCTGGGCCGTCACGGCCCTCAGCCCCGCGGCGGCGAAAGCCCGGCGCACTTCTTCTTCATAGAAATAGCCGTCGGCCACGGTGGTGACGCCGCCCCGGATGAGTTCCGCCGCGGCCAGCAAGGCCCCCAGGTAGACCCGCTCCGGCGTCAGCCAGCCGGACTCCGCCGGGAAGATGACTTCCGTGAGCCATTGGCGCAGGGGGAGATCGTCGGCCAGGCCCCGGAACCAGACCATGGGGGCGTGGCAGTGAGTGTTGATCAGGCCGGGGAGCACCAGGGCCCCGGCCACGTCCAGGACTTCCCGGGCCCGAGGCAGGTCCTCCGGGGCCCGGGCCTCACCCACCGCGGCAATCCTGCGGCCGCGGACGGCCACGTAAGCCGCGGTCAGCGGCGACGCCCCGGGCTCCAGGGTCAGCATCCGGGCGTTATGGATCACAAGGTCCGGGTCCATGAGTGCCGTTTCCGGTTTTCGGTTTTCGGTAGACTAATATGAAAAGATGGTAGGCGGGCGTCCCCGCCTATGGAGGCCCCTGGCCCTCCCCCCAAATCATTTTCTCCGGGCCAGGACCCGCGAGTCTCAGGGGGCAATCCGACAGGAAAAGGTGAAGGACGCGTCTTCCTGGTATTTTTCCTTGATGGCCGTAATGACGTCGTGAATCGCGAAGAAAGCCGCCACCACCTCCGGGTCGAAATGTTTGCCCGATTGCTCCCGGATGAGTTTCAGGGCCACCTCCTCGGAAAAAGAATCTTTATAGACCCTCTTGGAAATCAGGGCGTCGTAGACGTCCGCCAGGGCCACGATGCGGGCCGCCAGGGGAATCTCTTCTCCTTTTTTCCCTTCGCCTATTTCCACCCGCTCCCGGTAAATATCGTCGATTTTGCCGGGGTAACCGCTGCCGTCCCACCATTCGTGATGATTCAGGGCGATTTCCGCCGAGATTACATCCAGGTCGGAGTTGGGGTTTTCGAACAGACGGGCCCCGTAGATCGTGTGGTACTGCATGATGAGGAACTCGTCGTGCTCCAGCCCGCCGGGTTTTTTCAAAATCAAGTCGGAAATGGCGATCTTCCCCAGATCATGCAGCATGGCGGCAATTCTGATCAAATCCCGGGTTTTTTTGATTTCTTCTTCGGGAATCCCTTTTTGCGAAGCCCACTGGTGATAAATTTCCGCGGAATAGGCCGCCACCCGGTTGGCGTGCGCCCCAGTCTCCTGGGGGTCCCGCAGTTCGCACATCTTGATCATGCGCAGGATCGTCTCCCGGTTCAACAGGGCCCTTTCCACCGCGGTGGCGGCGTTGATGGCAAAATAGTTCAGAATCAGATTATCCTTGCCGGTAAAGGGCACCACTTCCCCGTCCGGGTTCAAGGCGTTGATAATTTCCAACACCCCCACAATCTTGCCCCGGCTGGTCTTGAGGGGCACCGCCAGCAGGGACTTGGTGCGATAGCTCGAGACGTCGTCGAAAAATTGGTTGAAGGTGTAGGGCTTGCTCCAGGCAATGTCATAAACATCTTCTATGATAAGGGGCTTGCCGGTGCAGGCGACGTAGCCGGCGATGGACTTGTTGTCAATCTGCAGGGTCTGGCTGAGGTAGATGTACTTGGTGCGGGCGCTGCTGAACAGGGTGTCATTGTGGCAGAAACTAAATTGCAGCAAGTTGTTTTCAATGAGATAAATGGAGCCCGCATCGGCGCCGGTAAGTTTCCGGGCTTGCAGCAGGACCATGTCCAACAGGGCGTCCAGGTCCTGGAGGTGATACAACTCCTCCATGATGTCCAGGAGCTTGCTGAACGTGTCGGCGTGGTCGTCAAATTCCATGATCCCGCAGTCCCCTTATGGAGCCGTCCCGGGGGTTACCGTCCCGGCGGACCTACCGCTTATGTGACTCGCTCCAATATGCCGGTCTTCCTCACTGCTCACTGCTTACTGCTTACTGCTTTAATCCCGGGTAATATCCACCGGGGCGCCGGTGCGCTCCTCCACCGCCCGGATGAAGCGGGGCCAGTTGATGCGGCCGGCCAGGTTGCGCCCCTCCAGCCGGCCCATGGCGTACTTGAGCATATCCGGGATCTTCGTGTAGATGTCTTCGTGCACCTCCGTGAAGATGCGTCCCTTGAGGAAGCCGAACTTCACCGGTTCGTAGATGATCTCCACGGTGGTGCCCACCGGGGTGATATCAAACATCTCCTCAATGTCCTTGGGGTAGTGGCGCATGCAACCGTGGCTCACCAGGCGGCCCACCCCCATGGGGGCATGGGTGCCGTGCAGGCCGTAGTTGGACAGCCCCAGCCAGCGGCTGCCCACCGGGTTTTCATCGCTGTGGGGCATAAAAGACATACCGTACTTGGCCCGGAGGCCCTTGGGGATGCGCAGCCCGGGTTGACCGATTTGCTCTGCACCCGGAACTTTTTGCCGATGGGGGTCTTGTAGTCCAGGACCCCGATGCCGATGGGGTAGGTGCGCACCTGGCGCTTTTCCGGGAAGAAGCGGTAGCCCCGCAGCTCCGCGACGTTGATGAGATAGCCGGGATATGACGACCTCTCCGGGATGATCCACTGGGTGGGAATGGCGATGTCGGTATCCCAGGGGAGATAGAAATGGTCCAGGATGCGGTGGTACCTGGCCAGTTCCCAGAACCCCAGGTCGTACTCCTGGGCGATCTGGTACAGGTTCTCATAACGCACGATGTGGTGCGTCTGGGGCTGGCCCAGGACGGTGACCGCCTCCAGGTCCACCCCCGAGCCCCGGGGCAGCTGATAATGGAAAGGCCCGGCCGCCCAGGCCGCGCTCACCCCCATACCCAGCCAGGCTGACAGGAATAACCCCAGTATCCGTCGAGTGAACATGGGATTAATTTTATCTCAAAAAGAATTTTAGAGAAAGGCCGAACTCACTTGACCATGGGGCCTTAAGGATAACTTACGGATTATTTTAATTTTTTTCCTCTCTCATTTTGTCCTTTTTCCCGGCTGCGTTTTGGAGGTATACTAACCGATAGGATTATCATGATATTCGACGCCCACACCCATATCTTTCCGGAGGAGGTCTGCCGCCGGCGAGAGGACTTTTTTACCGACGAGCCGGCCTTCCGCCTGCTCTACGAGAACCCCAAGGCGCACCTGGTGGGGCCGGCTGAGCTGGTCGGGGCCATGGACGAGGGAGGCGTGGACGCGGCCGTGGTCCTGGGGTTTCCCTGGCGCCGGGAGGGTCTCTGGCGGCGGCAGCACGAAACCATCCTGGAGGCGGCCCGCCGCTGGCCCCAACGGTTGGCGCCCTTCTGCGCCGTCGACCTGCTGGCCCCCGGCGCGGCCCGGGAGGTGGGGCGCTGCCTGGCCGCGGGCTTCAAGGGGGTGGGCGAGCTGGCCTGGTACCTGGAGGACCTGGGGGCCGACCTCACCCGGGTCCTGGCCCCCATCGCCGAGATTTGCCAGCATTACCAGGCGCCTCTCCTGGTGCACACCAACGATCCCTTAGGGCCCGCCTACCCCGGCAAGGCCGCCATCTCCCTGCCGGAGCTCTACCGGGCCATCAAGGCCTATCCGGAAGTAACCTGGATCCTGGCCCACTGGGGCGGCGGCCTGCCCTTCTACGGGCTGATGAAAAAAGAGGCCCCGGAGGTCTTCCGCCGGGTCTACTTCGACACCGCGGCCTCGCCGTACCTGTACCGCCCGGAGATTTACCGCCTGGGGGCTGAAATGGCGGGACCCGATAAAATCCTCTTCGGCAGCGACTACCCCCTGCTCCCCGTCAGCCGCTACCTGAAGGAGATGGAGGAGGCCGGGGTTTCCGAGGAGTGGCGGGAGATGATCCTGGGAAAAAACCTGGCGAAGTTGCTGGGCTGGTAACTTTAGCGGTCAAGTTTTAGCTGTCAGCTGTCAGCTATCAGTTGCTCACGCAGAAAATAATAATTTGTAACGTCAGATTTTATGGTGCGCAATGCGCACCCTACATCAAATAACGAACAAATCTGAAAGCTGACCGCTGATAGCTGACAGCTTAAAAAGAAGGCTGACAGCTAAAAGCTAATTGCACCTATTCCAAGAAGGGACTCATGGAACACATCTCCGACGTACTGGTAATGGGCTCAGGTCTGGCGGGGTTGGGCTACGCCCTGAAGGTGGCGGACGTGGCCCGGGTAAACCTGATAACCAAGCGGGCCTTGACCGACACCTCCACCAGCATGGCCCAGGGCGGCATCGCCGCGGTGCTGGGCCCCGACGACCGCTTCGAGTATCACATCCAGGACACCCTGACGGTGGGCGAGGGCCTGTCGCACCCGGATATCGTGGAGCTGGTGGTGCGCCAGGGCCCCGAGCGCATCGGGGAGCTGGTGGCCATGGGGGCCCATTTCGACGTGGGGGCGGACAACGGCTACGACCTGGCCCGGGAAGGCGGCCATTCCCGGCGCCGCATCATTCACGCCCACGACATGACCGGCGCCGAGGTGGAGCGCATCCTGGTGGAAAAGGTCCTGGCCCACCCCAACATCCAGGTCTTCGAGAACCACATGGGGGTAAATCTCATCACCCTGGAGCGGCTGGTGCGCCAGGGACGGGTGGTGACCGAGACGGACAAGTCCTGCCTGGGGGCTTACGTCCTCAACACCGCCACCGGCCAGGTGGACACCTTTATGGCCCGCATCACCCTCTTGGCCACCGGCGGCGCCAGCAAGGTCTATCTTTACACCAGCAACCCGGATATCGCCACCGGCGACGGGGTGGCCATGGCCTTCCGGGCCGGAGCCATGATCGGCAACATGGAGTTCGTGCAGTTCCACCCCACCTGTCTTTTCCACCCGGCGGCCAAGAACTTCCTGGTCTCCGAGGCCCTGCGGGGGGAGGGGGCGGTGTTGCGGGACCGCCGGGGCCGGGCCTTTATGGAGGGCTACCATCCCCTGAAGGATTTGGCTCCCCGGGACACCGTGGCCCGGGCCATCGACCTGGAGCTGAAAAAGAGCGGCGAAGATTGCGTCTACCTGGATATCAGCCATCGGGCCAGTGATTTCGTCAAAGACCGCTTTCCCAATATTTATCAGAAGTGCCTGGAGTTCCGGATCGACATTACCAAGGAGCCCATCCCGGTGGTGCCCGCAGCCCACTACATGTGCGGTGGGGTGGCGGTGGACGCCTGGGGGCGAACCACCATCTCCAACCTGTACGCGGTGGGCGAGGTCTCCATGACCGGTCTCCACGGGGCCAACCGTCTGGCCAGCAACTCTCTGTTGGAGGCCCTGGTTTTCTCCCACCAGGCAGCCCAGGCGGCCCGGGAAACCCTGCCGCAGTTGCTGACCATGCCCCAGATCCCCATCGCGGCCTGGGATACTTATGGCGCCAAAGACAGCGAAGAAGGGGTGGTCGTTTCCCACAGCTGGGAGGAAATCCGCCGCTTCATGTGGAACTATGTAGGGATCGTCCGCAGCAACAGCCGGTTGCAGCGCGCCCAGGCCCGAATCGGCCCCATCCTTAACGAGATCAACGAGTATTACTGGAAGTTTCTGATCACCAGCGACCTCCTGGAACTGCGCAACATCGCCACCGTGGCCGACCTCATCGTCCGCCTGGCCTTGCGGCGCAAGGAAAGCCGCGGCTTGCATTATAATCTGGATTATCCCCAGGCAGATGATGTAAACTTCCATCGAGATACCTTGATCTCTTTCGAAGGATGGCACTGATGAAGCACGAAAAGATCCTGCTGGCCGACGACGATCCCCAGATGCTGGCCACTCTCAGCGAGTTCCTGCGGGGGCTGGGCTTCGCGGTGTCTGCGGTGGCCGACGGCTGGCAGGCTATGGAGACCATCAAGGTCACGGAGTTTCACCTGGCGCTGCTGGACCTGAAGCTGCCGGGTTATTCGGGTTTGGACCTCTTGTCCTACATCAAGGCCAATGCCCCCCGCACCGAGGTCATCCTGTTCACGGGGCAAGGCGGCGTGGACAGCGCCGTTCAGGCCCTGCGGCTGGGGGCCTATGATTACCTCATGAAGTCGGACCTGCGGCTGGGAGAGTTTCAAGCGGTGGTTTCCCGGGCCCTGGAACGCCGCCGACTGTCCCAGAGCAACCGGGAGCTCTTGAACAACCTGCGCCAGGCCCAAAAAGAGCTCGCCAAGCAGCGCTGCGCGGAGCTCACCCAGGTCCGGCGCATCGGTGAGGCCCTGTCCGTGCCCCTCACCTGGGAGCAGCTCTTTCACGGCCTGCTGAACCTGATCTGGGAGAGCCTCCCTCTGGACGTCCTGGGCATGGAGTTTCAGGGAATCGGCAAAGAGCTCTCCCTGAAGGCTTACCGCCGGCACCCCGCCATCCAGGAACCGCAGTTCACCGAATTTAAGGAATGGCTCCAGATCCGGTTCAAGCAGGAATGCCACGAGAACTCCCAGAACCAAGAGGGGGCCGGGCCGCTCGCAAACCCCTTTCCGGAAATGCTCTGTGAAAAGGCCCAGGTTGACAGCGTCCTGGCCGTCATCGCCGGGGGCCGCCACAACGCCTTTACGGCGGAAGAAATCGAACTTTTCCACATCTTCGTCCTCCAGGGCGAGGCGGCCTTGAAAAACCTGGTCCTCTTCGAAGAGGTCAAGGCCCTGGCCATCCGGGACGGGCTCACGGGTCTTTATAATTACCGCCACTTCTGGGAAATGCTGATCCACGAAGTGGAGCTGAGCCGCCGTTACGGCAAACCCCTGTCCTTGCTGTTCCTGGACCTGGACAATTTCAAGGTCATCAACGACACCCTGGGGCACCCCCAGGGAGACGGGGTCTTGAAGACCCTGGCCGCCTATCTGAAGGGGGCGGTGCGCCACGCCGACGTGGTCTGCCGTTACGGCGGCGAGGAATTCGTGCTGCTCCTGCCCCACACCGCCCCGGACCAGGCCATGGTCCTGGCGGAGAGGCTGCGCCAGAAGATCTCGGAACTCACCATCCCCTTGCCCGACCGGGACCTGACCTTCACCGTGAGCATCGGGGTGGCCGGGCTGACCGAGTCGATGACCGGGGCGGACTTGCTGGACGCGTCCGACGCCGCCCTCTACCGGGCCAAGCAGGCGGGCCGGAACAAGGTCTGCGGCCCCGACGGGATCTTTCCGGCCCCGGAGGCCGGGAACGAGGCCGGGTAATACCGTGTTCCCTTTGAAATGAAACAAATTATCCAGATAACCTATTGATATCACTCGTAGGGGCGGGTTTGAAACCCGCCCCTACCCCGGGCCTGTGCAACGCACCCGCGTGTCAAGGGCCGCAGGAACTTGAAACAGAATGACGTTTTCGCTAGGG
>JBGPBR010000076.1:0-7796 GCA_041481325.1 Desulfobaccia bacterium | reverse complement strand
TAGGCAACTCCGACTCCGCAATGATCCGGATGATCTCTTCCACCGTAAACCGAGACTGCCGCATGAAGGTCTCTCCTGCTTTCGAGGCCTCTCATTATAACAGTCTCATTTTTGGGGAGCACCTCAGAGGGAGCCGATTTCATGCTTTAGGGTCATGAAACCTGGCGACCTAACCTACCCCCTCTCCCCCCGCGGCGGGGGGAGAGGGTTGGGGTGAGGGGGGCGATATATGACGTTACCGTATTGATGAAATCCTGTCCTCAGGTTGGGACCCGGAGGGGAATCTCCCCCCAGGTTACAACAGCAAACAACCAGCCAGGAGGATGACCAGAAAGGGGAGAAGCGCCACGGTGAGGGAGGGCAGCCCCGGCCAGGCGACGAGCCCCAGGGCCAGGGCCAGGCCCCCCAGGAAGCCGCCGCCGGCCCCCAGCCAGGTTAGGGCCAGCCCGAGACGCGGCGCCGCCCCGGGGGGGCGGTCCTCCGGGTCCATCTGTTCCATCCAGTAAAGGTCCCAGCGGCTCACCCGGGGCGTCAACAACTTGAGCAACAGCGGGGCCAGCACCAGGGCCACCAGGGCGTTGTTGACAAAGACCGCCAGGGCGATGATGCTGAAGGGCAGGAGCTTGAAGGCCTCCACCCCGAAGCCCACCACCAGGGCGCAGGCCCAGGCGCCCAGGAGCACCGCCAGGACCAAGCGCCCCGGGCGCCGGGAGAGCTCCCCCAGGGGCCGCCCTTGCCAGACCTTGTAAGGCAGGTAGGCGGCCAGGAAGTTGCCCCAGAACCCGAAGAAGCTCCCCACCCCGAGGGTGCCGAAAAAGTCGCCGATGAGGTTGCCGAAGGCCGCGCCCCAGGCCCCGGCGGGCCCGAAAAGGAGGCCGAAGACCACCGGGATGACGTTGGCGGGCCTGAGCTCGGTGATGCCCGGGATCAGGGGGATGCCCTTGAAGGGGATGAGGATGGCCGCGAAGGCGCCCGCGGTGAGCACCGTCAGGACCACCATGGTGGAATAATTCCACATGCGCCAGACTTCCCGCATCATTCAGCCTCGCCAGCGATATTCTACCTCAACCTGGAAGATTACTCCAGGTTCTACCTTCTGGTCCTCAATCCCCGGCCGCCAAGGGAGAATCTGGTTTCGCTAGTCGGCCTTAACCTGCTACTATAGCTTCAGGAAAATTAGGATTAACCTGAAACAGGCAAGTGATAGACCTTTGGACGCGGTCCAACCCTTAAATCCGGAGCAAAGGCAATGGGAAACCGCATAATCTCCGGGGATAGACAATCTCAGGAGGAAGGATGAGCAAGTTCAGGTTGGCCAAATTGATCACCGCGGCGGGAATCATCCTGCTCGCCGGGGCGGCGGAGGCGGTCCCTCCCCTGGAGCAGACGCGGGAAAAACACTTTCAGCGTCTGGACACCAACAAGGACGGCAAGGTCAGCCGGGAAGAGTTCCTGGCCCCGTGGCAGAGGCATCGGGACATCGCCGAGCAGCAGTTCCGGGACTTTGACAAGAACAGAGACGGTTTTCTGACCCCTGAGGAGTATATCCCGCGCCAAGGGAAAAAAACCGGCGGCAAATAGCGGGCGTCCCGGTGGCCAGCAAGGAGATGCCAACTCTCAGGGCAATTTTAGCCACCAAGAACTAGCTTGCAGCTCTGGGATTTTTTCTCTAAACTCTCATGGTTAATTGACCGAGCAGTCCGGGGATTTTCTAATTTCAGAAGCTATTAGATGAGCAGGGAAAGGAGATAGAACCCAATGTCAGGCCGCAAAGTTGGAGTTTATGTAGATTCCATGAACATCATGCGCAACGGTGGCTACGGGATGCGCTACGAAGTCATCCGCCGCTTCGCCGGCCGGGACGGCGACGAAGCCATGCGCCTCAACGCCTACGTGGCCATCGACGAGGAGAGGGCCATATCCGACCCCAATTACAAAAACACCCTGAACTTTATTCTCACCTTGCGGGATTTAGGTTTCAAAGCGGTGGAGAAAGCCATCCGGTGGTACACCGACGATTCGGGCCGTACTTACGGCAAGGCCAACCTGGACATGGAGATGGGGCTGGACATCATTGCCCAGTCCGAGCGCCTGGACCTGATCTACCTGTTCACGGGTGACGGCGACTTCTGCAGCGTGGTCACCATGGTGCAGAACAAGGGCTGCCGGGTGGAGTTGGTGGCCTTTGCCAATGTCTCGGGCCGCCTGCGCCGGGAGGTGGACCTCTTTGTCCCGGGCTACCTGATTCCGGGGCTGCTGCCCACCACCCCGCCCCACGCCGGGGCGCCCTCTTGGGGGGAGATCGGCAGCCGGGTCCGGGGGGTGTGCACCAAGTACTTCCAGGATCGGTCCTACGGTTTTTGCCGGTTCATGCACAGCTTCGGCAAGGTCTGGGTCACCGACACCCGCCTGGAGGAATCCCCCTATTCTTCGGTGTTCTTCATGGAAAAAGACCTGCCGCCGGGGGTCAACCCGGAGCACCTCCCCAGCCGGGACTACATCTTTGAATTCACCCTGAACGAAGGGGACAAAGGCTTCGTGGCCGCGGATATTGATTTGGTTTATAAATACTAAATGTCTCGGTTTTTCGTTTAGGTTTTCTGGGTTGACAAGTATTTAAAAGGGTGGCGCCGGCTTTTTGTAAGGGCCTGCGGCTGCCAAAATTACTTTTCCGAGCGCCTCTCGCGCTAAGACCCATTGCCGGGCATTTCTTGCTATTACAGAAAACCGCAAACCGAAAAGTGCAAGCTCAAGGAGTACACATGGGTGAGAAGCTAAGAGTGTTGTTCGTGGCCTCCGAAGGAGTGCCCTTTGCCAAGACCGGCGGCTTGGCGGACGTGGTGGGCACCCTGCCCCAGGCCCTCATGGAGCAGGGGGTGGACGTCAAGGTCCTGATGCCTTACTACGGGGCGGTCAAACAGGGAAAGATTCCCACCGTGGCAGTGGCTGAGAATCTGGAAACGCCGCTGCCCTACCCCCTCAACCTGTCCTTTGACCTCATGGCCCCCACTTCGCCCGACTATCCCTTCTATTTTGTGGCCCGGGACGAGTTTTACGAGCGGAGCCAGCTTTACGGCACCCCCAAGGGGGATTACTTCGACAACCTGGAGCGTTTCGCTTTTTTCAGCGCCGCGGTGCTGCCGGTGTGCCAGGCCCTGAATTTCCACCCCCAGGTGATTCACTGCCACGACTGGCAGAGCTCGCTGGCGCCGGTCTATCTCCGGAACCGCTGGCAGGGGCAGGAGGTCCTGGCCGGGTCTAAAAGCCTGCTCACCATTCATAACCTGGCTTACCAGGGCTTGTTTTCCAAGGACAAGTATCCCTTGCTGGGGCTGGACTGGTCCCTGTTCGGTATCGATGGCCTGGAGTACTACGACCAGATTAATCTGCTAAAAGGCGGCATCATTTGCGCCGACGCCATCAACACCGTGAGTTCCACCTACGCCCAGGAGATCCAGACTCCGGAATTTGGTTACGGACTGGAGGGGGTGCTGCGGACCCGGGCCGCGGTGCTCTCCGGCATTATTAACGGGGTGGATTACTCCGAATGGAGCCCGGAGACGGACCCCTTCATCCCGGCCCACTTCAGCCGCAAGGATCTGAAGGGCAAGGCCGCGGCTAAGGCGGCCCTCATGGAAGCCTTCGGGCTGGACCGGAGCCAGTCCGCGGCCCCCATCCTGGCCATGATCTCGCGCCTGGCGGACCAGAAGGGCTTTGACCTGGTGGCCCAGGTCCTGCCGCAGCTCATGGCCCGGGGGGACGTCTCCGTGGTCATCCTGGGCACCGGCGAGGAAAAGTACCACCGCTGGTTGGCCAAGGAGGCCCCCAAGTACCAGGGCAAGATGGGGGTGAAGATCGCCTTCAACAACCAACTGGCCCACCTCATGGAAGCCGGGGCCGACATGTTCCTCATGCCGTCCCGCTACGAGCCCTGCGGCCTCAACCAGATCTACTCCATGAAGTACGGCACCATTCCCATCGCCCGGGCCACCGGGGGCCTGGTGGACACCATCACTCCGGTGAACCCCAAGACCGGCAAGGGCACCGGCTTTCTTTTCGAGGAGTATGCCGCCGAGGCTTTCCTCAAGGCCATCCACACCGCCCTGGCGGCCTTCGAGAATCAAAAATTGTGGGCCAAAATCATGCAAAACGCCATGGCCCAGGATTTCTCCTGGAAGGTGTCGGCCAAAGCCTACCTGGACCTGTATCAGAAGTTGCTGGCGGTCTAGGGTGGTGATTCATAATTATCCTGGACCTCGGTTCCCATAAGTTTTTATCAAAGTGACGCCGGGGTCGCGCCGGTGCGGTAGGGGGGGTTAAAACCCGCCCCTACCGAGTTTTTTACCGTAAAACCGGCGGCTGCCCAAAAGCCGGGTGGACCGCTCCGAGGCTGGCGGGCTTCCCGGTCCCGACCCCGCCGCCCGGGGCTTCAGGGCGGGCGCCGCAGCCGGGCCGCAGAGTGCAGTTCACCCCCTGAACCATCCCGCCGCCCTCGCCTGGGGCTGGCGCCTTTCCCGCCAGCCATTCCGAGCCCTCGCTTGCACCGAAAAAGGCATTTTGAAGCCAGGGAAGAATCTCGTTTCTTTAACCACTTGCGGGCCTTCACTGGCATCTCCTTCAGGATTACCGGAAAAATAAATTTTGTTTTCTTAATCCCTGGAAAATGTTGTCCAGAAAAATGAACGCGATGTTCGTTTTCCGTTACCACCGCGGATAGAGGCGGGGCCGACGGGTTTTATATAATAAGTCAGTTATTTCAATAAGATATGCGTTATGACCCTGAAATTAGTTTTGCGGCACGCAAGTTGCAATATTGTGAGGCGGAGAATTCGAGTTGTAGTGCCCAAACCCACCGGGAGGCGGGGGCGGATAGCCGGGTTGCATTGCGAAATGCAATCCGGCTTTTTTTTCCGGTTTCGATACCTGCCTTGCCCATCAAAAGGAAGCTTTGGCGCCCTCGCCGCGCCTAAATAAGGGGTGGACAGATTAGGGCGGCTGCCCTGCATCAGACGTTCGCAGAGGTCTCGAGTTGCGTTCCAAACGCTAATTGTGGCCGCGAGAGTTAGCGTGAAAGTCCCGGTAGCAGCTGGTTTAAGACCCGCCTCTACCCAAAGCTTTCATGGTCCGGGGCGCCCCAAATCGGCAGGAAGGTTTAGCCTGCGCCACACCGGCGAGACACCGGCGCCGCCGGAAAAAGTCGGCAGGGCCGCGTCGATTGACCGCAACCCGGGGTAAGATAAGGGCAATGAACGGGACTTTGCTTAGGCGGCACGCAAGTTGCAATAATGTGAGGCGGAGAATTCGAGTTACATTGCCAAACCCACCGGGAGGCGGGGACGTATAGCCGGGTTTCATTGTGAAATGCGACCCGGCCTTTTTTTGTCCCCGGGGTGGCTGGGATGGGGGGCTAGAGTCGGATCAATCCCCGGGCCGGAACTCCACCGGGAGCTGCCGGCCGCGGCTGGCGCCGCCCGGCGCGGTGGGCCTCTGCTGCGGCCGCGACCGCCCCGCCAGCCTTTCTCACTTGAAGCGCCGCAGGCGGAGCGAGTTGCTGACCACGGAGACCGAGCTCAAGGCCATGGCCGCCGCGGCCAGGGCCGGATTCAGGGTCCAGCCCCAGAGGGGATAGAAGAGCCCTGCGGACACGGGAATGGCCACCACGTTATAGCAGAAGGCCCAGAAGAGGTTCTGGCGGATGATGCGCATCATCCGGCGGGCCAGCCTGATGGCCGCGGGTATCAGGGCCAGGTCGTCCCGGATCAGGGTCAGGTCCGCGGCCTCCAGGGCGACGTCGGCCCCGGTGCCCAGGGCCAGCCCCACGTCGGCCTGGGCCAGGGCCGGGGCGTCGTTGATGCCGTCGCCCACCATGGCCACCACTTCGCCCGCGGCCTGGAGTTCCGCCACTTTTTTGGCCTTGTCCCCGGGGAGGACCTCGGCCAGCACTTCGTCAATGCCCACGCTCCGGGCCACGGCCGCGGCGGTGCGCCAGTTGTCGCCGCTCAGGAGCAGGATCTTCAGGCCCATCTGTTTCAAGGCCGCCACCGTTTGGGCCGCGCCGGGTTTCAGGGTATCGGCCGCGGCGATGACCCCCACCGGGGCGCCGGCCACCGCCAGGAAGACCGCGGTCTTGCCTTCCCGGGACAGGCGGTCCTGCTGCTGGTCGAGATGCTCCGAAGTCACCCCCCGGCTCTTTAGAAATGCCAGGTTCCCCAACAAGACCTCCTGCCCCTTGATCCGGCCTTCAACCCCCCGGCCCGGGGCGGCCTGAAAGTCCTCCACCGGGGGCAGGCTCAACTCCTGCAGCCGGGCCGCGTGGGTGACGGCTTCCGCCAGGGGATGTTCGGACTTGGCTTCCAGGGCCGCGGCCCAGCTCAAGACCTGCCCGGCGCTCCAGGTCCCCCAGGGTTGCAGGTCCGTCACCTGGGGGCTGCCCCGGGTGAGGGTGCCGGTCTTGTCGAAGACCACGGTGGTCAGGCGGTAGGCCCGCTCCAGGGGTTCGCCGCCCCGCATCAGGATGCCCATCTCCGCCCCCCGTCCCGAGCCCACCATGACCGCGGTGGGAGTGGCCAGGCCCATGGCGCAGGGGCAGGCGATAATGAGCACCGCCACCATGCTGATGACTGCCCGGGAGAAAGCCGGCGGCGGCCCCCAATGGAGCCAGGCCAGGAAGGTGAGGACCGCCAGGGCCATGACCACCGGCACAAAGATGCCGGCCACCTTATCCACCAGCTTCTCGATGGGGGCCTTGCTGGTCTGGGCCTCTTCCACCAGCCGGATGATCTGGGACAGCACCATTTGCTCGCCCACCCGGGTGGCCTTAAAGACCAGGAAGCCGCGCTGGTTCAGGGTGGCGCCCCAGACCTCGGCGCCGGGCTCCTTGGCCGCCGGCAGGCTTTCGCCGGTGAGCATGGACTCATCCACGCTGGAGACCCCCTCCACCACCACCCCGTCCACGGGAATCTTTTCCCCGGGGCGCACCGCCACCAGGTCGCCCAAGGCCACCTGCGCCAGGGGGATCTCCACTTCCCGTCCATCCCGGCGCACCCGGGCGCTGGGCGGGGCCAGGGCGAACAGGCGGCGGATGGCCTGGGAAGCCCGGCCCCGGGTGCGGGCCTCGAGATAGCGCCCCAAGAGGATGAAGGTAATGATCATCACCGCGGTGTCGTAGTAGACCGCGGGCTCGTGCCCCGCGGCGGTGGCAGTATCCGGCCAGAAGGTGACCCAGGCCGAATAGAAGTAGGCCGCGGAGGTCCCCAGGGCCACCAGGGTGTCCATGTTGGTGGTTAGGTGCCGGGCGGCGTTGAAGGCGCCCCTAAAGAAAGAGGCCCCGGAGTAGAACATCACCGGGGTGGAGAAGGCGAGCAAGATAAGGGCCATGGTCCGGTGGCTGAGGCCCAGGGCGGCCGTCAGCGGGGGGACCATCAAGGCCCACACCGGCGCACTCAGGAGCAGGGCCGCCAGGAAGCGGTTCCGGAACTGCCGCACCTCGGTTTCCGGCGCCGAGGGGGGGCGCGGTTCCCGGGCCGCGTCCTCCACTTCGTAGCCCGCGGCCTTTACCACCTCGGTCAGGGCCGCCAGGTTGGTGAGGCGGGGGTTGTATCTCACTTTGGCCCGGCGGGTGGCCAGGTTCACCAGGGCCAGTTCCACCCCGGGCGCGGCGGTCAGGGCCTTCTCCACCCGGGCCACGCAGGCGGCGCAGTGCAGGCCCCCCAGGGTCAGGGTCGCTTCTTCGGTTTTTGCGGCAGTTGCCATAAGCACCTTAAACGAGGTTTTCGGTTTTCGGTTTTCGGTTTCCG
>JBGPBR010000075.1:0-7901 GCA_041481325.1 Desulfobaccia bacterium | reverse complement strand
CAGCATGAGCCGGGCCTCCTTGAGGGCGCCATGGGCCTCTTCCAGCGTCTGCTCCAGCCGGTTGGCGGCCAGGGCCTTGTCCACCCGGGCCGTGATCTCCTGAGTGTTGGCCAGGGTGGCCTCGATTTTCGCCAGGATGGATTCCATCTTTTTGCCCCGGAAGAAGATCTCGATCTCCCCCGCGGTGGATTTCAACTGGTTGAAGATACCCTGGAAGTCGATCTGGTTGAGCTTGTCCACCACCACGTTGAGCCCGGCCATGATCTTTTGAGTTTCCGAAGGGCGGGAGGCGATAACCGGATATTCGGCCGGAAAGTTGATCTTGGGAGATTGGTCCTTCTCGCCCGGGTCCTTGCGGTCCAGGTCCACGAACACCAGGCCCGTGATCCCGGCCATCTTGAGCTGGGCCACCGCGGTCTTGGATAAATCTTCCTTGAGGTTGACCTTCATGATCACCCCGATGAGATTGTTGTCCGGGGCCACCCGGATGGTCTCTACCCGGCCCACCTCCACCCCCCGGTACTTCACCGCGGAGTCTTTTTGCAGGCCCTGGACGGATTCGTCAAAATAGGCGACGTAGCGGGCCCCCTTTTCAAAGTACTTGGAGGCCCCCACCCAGATGATGGCGATGACCCCGAGGACCACCCCCAGGGTCGTAAACAGCCCCACCATAAACTTGGAAGTCTTTCTGGCCATGTTTCAAATCCTCGTTTCTTTAACTGCCATGGGCCTGCGGTTGAAGAAATTCACCACCCGGGGGTCGGGGGAATGTTCCTTCAGGTCCCGGGGGTCGCCCTCCGCGATGATGCCCCGGGCGCCTTTGTCCAGGATGAGGACCCGGTGGGCGATGTTGAAGATGGATTCCAGCTCGTGGGTGACGATGACCATGGTGGTCCCCAGGCCGGCGTTGATGCCTTTGATGAGATTGTCCATCTCCACCGAGGTGATGGGGTCCAGCCCGGCGGAGGGCTCGTCGAAAAACAGCACCGTGGGGTCCAGGGCCATGGCCCGGGCCAGGCCGGCCCGCTTCTTCATGCCCCCGGAGATCTCCGACGGCAGGTGGTTTTCGTACCCCGCCAGTTGCACCAGGCCCAGCTTCATCTTGACGATGAGTTCGATGGTTGCCGGCGTCAGCCGGGTGTATTCCTGGATAGGCAGGGCCACGTTTTCCGCCAGGGTCATGGAGCCGAACAGGGCCCCCGACTGGAACAGCACCCCGATGTCCATGCGCAGCCGGCGCAATTCCGCCTCGTCCTCGGTGTTGACGTCCACCCCGTTGATCAGGACCCGGCCGGCGTAGGGCTGGTACAGGCCGATCATGTGCTTCAGCAGGGTGGACTTACCGCAGCCGCTGCCCCCCAGGATGACCAGGATCTCCCCCCGGTGCACCTGGAAGCTGACATTTTCGAAAATGACGTCGTCGCCGAAGCGGGCCGTGAGGCCCTCCACTTTGATGACCGGCGTATTATCGGATACCACCACACCTGCCCCCTGCTGGCAATGTTACTGGATATAGTGGAGGACCAGGGCAAAGGCCGAGTCGGTGACGATGATCAGAAAGATGGCCGCCACCACCGCGGAGGTCGTGGCGGCGCCCACGCTCTGGGCCCCGCCCCGCACCTGGAAACCCCGCTGGCAGCCGATGCCGGCGATGAGCACCCCGAAGACCGCCGCCTTGATGAGGCTGGAGATCAGATCGAAGAGATCCAGACTCCTTTGGGTCTCAGTGATATAAGTGAACACCGTGAGGTCCAGACTCCATACCCCCACGATGAGGCCGCCCAGGATGCCGAACAGGTCGGCGTACAAGGTGAGCAACGGCACCGCGATGACCGTGGCCAGGACCTTGGGCACCGCCAGAAAGCGGACGGGGTCGAAGCCCATGGTCACCATGGCGTCCACTTCTTCATTCACCATCATGGTGCCGATCTCCGCGGCATAGGCCGAACCGGAGCGCCCGGCCACCAGGATGGCGGTCATGATGGGCCCCAGTTCCTTGACCATGGCAATGCCCAGAAGAGAGGCCACGTAGATGTTGGCCCCGAATTGCTTGAGCTGGAGCGAGGACATGAAGGCGATGATGAGGCCCAGGAGGACGCTGATGAGGCCCACGATGGGGAGCCCGTCCACCCCGGCCCGTTTCAGGTAGAAAAAGACTTCATCCCACCTGACGCCGCGGGGATGCAGCAGGGAATAAAACAGGGACAGGAGGAGTTCGCCCAGGAAAGTCAGCATCTGGATCAGGTCGGCCAGCAACCTCAGGCTGACCTCGCCGATTTGCTCCAGCAGGCTTGTGTCCCGCTCGGAAATGAGGGGCGGGATTTTCAGGTCCTCGGGGTCGATGAGGCCCAGGATGCCCCGGACCTCCGGGGTCATGTTGATGAAGGTAACCGGCAAGGCCCGGGCCCGGGCCTCCTCCTCCATCTCCAGGAGGGCCACCGCCCCGGCGCTGTCCAGGTATTCCACCCCGGCCAGGTCCACCGAGAGTCCGGCCGGAGACATTTCTCCCAGGAGTCCCCGGATTTCCTCTCTCAGGTCTTCCAGGTTCTCCAGGGCCAGGCGGCCCGAGAAGAAAACGGCCGCCTCGCCTTTCTCTCCCCCCACCTTAATGCTGTAATCGCGCCTTGGAGCCGCAGTTTTTGTCATGTCAACCAGGATATTTTAGGGGCAAAGGCGTCGCCTCCACCATTTCCAGGGCTTAGGTATCCCGCCTGCTTCCTTGCAAAATCCCCCACCGCGCTAGCGGTTGAAGTCGATGGCGAGAAATTCCTCCGCAGTCATGTCCCACCTCTTCTTCGCCTCGTCAGCGCTCACCGCCAGGACCAGAAGGCCCAGCACCTGGTCCTCCCGGAAAATGGGGGCGCAGATGATGTAGACCTGGGAACCGTCCTGCAAAAAGAGACGCTGCTGGGCCGTCCGGCGGCTCTTCAGTGCCTGGATAACTACCTCGTAGCTCGAGAAGTTCCCAATGGCGTTCTCTTTGGGAGGGTGGACCACCAGGGTGACGCCTTCCTGGTTCAGAACCCCGATCCTGAAAGGACACATGCGGCAGAGCTTGACGGCTTGAGGCTCCGCGTATTTCAAAGCTTCGTTGAGGGCCGGGAGGTCGCCCTGAGACAGCGGCTGCACCAAGTGGGTCTGGAGGGTGGTAATGAAATCTTTCACTTCTTTCTTGAACTCCGCAGTCCCCGAATGCAAAGGCGGTTCCTGGGACTGGCAAGCAAAAACCGCAACCAGCACCCCCAACAGGGCCAGCCAGGACCCCGAGCGGCGTGAATTCCCCTTAGAAAAGCCGGTTTTCATTTTTCTTTCCTTAACCTGGGATATTCAGATAATTTTTTATAACCTTTTCCGGGGCCATGCAAAAGAAATCAATGGGGCTATCGGCTATAAATCCAAAATAATGAACGCGTTTCCGCCAATTAGGCGTACCGGCGCTGCCGCAGTCGGGTTATATTAGAGTAAAAATATCAGGAGACCCTGGTGCACCGCCCGGCATGGGACAAGGTCATTTCTTTCGCGGGTCTTTCGGGATCCGGCAAGACCACTTTGATTTGCGGGCTCCTGGGCTGGTTCAAGGCCCAGGGCCTGAAGGTGGCCGTCCTGAAACACAGCCACAAGGCAGGTCTCGGCGACGAAGCCAAGGACACGGGCAAATTCCGCCGGGCCGGGGCCCTGGCCGTGGCCCTGGCGGCCCCGGGGCTCCTGCAGGTGACCCGCTCCTGCCCGGCGGAGCCGCCCCTGGACGAAGCCCTGGCGGCGATCGCGGCGGACGCCGACCTGGTTCTGGTGGAGGGCTACAAAACTTCCCCGCTTCCCAAGATCGCCCTGGTAGGCCCCGGCCTCGAGGAAGTCCTGCCGGACCTCTCCCGGGTGGTCGCCCTGGTGAGCTCCAGCCCCGTGGCCGCGGCCGTGCCGGTGTTTCACCCCGGTCAGATTGCGGAGCTGGGCCGGTTCATCAAAAAATACCTGGGCCTGCCCTGACATTATGGGGGGAATTCTGTCTTGAAAAGTTGGCGTAGGGTGCGTCTTACGCACCAATAAGTTACCGACTTTTTATGGTTTTGGAGTGAGCCAACGGCTCAGGCGCGACTGCTTCGATAATTTCTGGAGTTCCGAGCTTTAAGTTTCGATTAGAGAGGAAAATGTGGGGTGGGCAAGGCCCACCATCAGCCATCACCAAGCAAGGCTGGGAAACGAGGGAAAGAATATCGGACCCCCGCCCCCGGGGGTCCGAGCCCAGGCTGGAAAGCCTGTGCCACCGCAGCTTTTCATGATTTACCGGCCCCCCGGCCAAGATTCGGTCAGCCTGCTCTTGGGTTTTCCGTGAACTGGGAAAAAGCCCTTTAACTATCTCCGGCCCTTCCATCTCGGAATTGTGGTATTATAATCAGGATTACCTGGCAGCTGACAATTACCCAGTTATAGGGAGGTTCCCGATGCAAGTGCGCACCATCCTCTGGCCTACAGACCTTTCCAGGAATTCGATCAAGGCTGCGAAGCACGTCTCCTCTCTGGCCGAAAAGTACCAGGCGAAAGTCATCGTTCTTTACGTCGGGGTGGATTTGCTGTCTTATTTCCGGGCCTATGGCGATCCCAGTGAGGAGCAATTGCAGCATTTCCAGAACTGGGAGTTAAAGCAGGCCAAAAAGCATTTGGAGGCGGTATGTGAAAAAGAATTGAAGTCCTGCCCCAACCTCGAGGTGAAACTGGTGCAAGGCGATGCCGCGGCCGAGATTCTGAAGATGGTCAAGGAAACCAAGGCCGACATGGTGGTCCTGACCACCCACGGCCGCGGCCATGACGATCTCGACCAGAAGAGCGCCGATTTCGGCAGCGTGGTCAAAAAGGTGATGGCCAACTCGCCGGTGGCGGTCCACCTGGTCAACCCCTTTGCCAAGTAATACCGTTTTCGCTTTTCGGTTAAAATAATAAGGATTATCAATAAATTATAGATTAGGTTGGTTGCATTGGAAACGGCAAGCGGGATAAAACCGCCTGGCCGGGTAAGAAAAAACGCCGGCCTGAACAGGCCGGCGTTTTTTATCCAGAAGAAAATCAGGTTTCAGAGTTCGGTAAGGGTGATTGCCCCAGAGGGGCAAACTTCCACGCACGACTCGCAGCCCAGGCACTCTTCTTCGTTCACCGGCACCGCCTTGTCTGCCTGCATCTCGAAAACGCCTACCGGACAGACGTTAACGCACTCCTCGTCGCCGGTGCATTTATCGGCGTCAACTTCGACCTGCCAAGCCATGTACCATTCACCTCCTTAGAGAATCTCAATAATTACCGGGACACCTTAGAAAATTATCGCAATCTCCGACGTCCCCATACGGTGGGCCGATGAATTAAGCATGGGGTCCCGGTAATTTCTAAGGCCTAGGACCCGACTTCCTCTTTGATGGACACCGCCACTTTGTAGAGCAGGGTGAGGACCAGGAATCCCAGGGCCCAGATTCCCAGGGCGATGAGGGCCTCGGGCACCGTGGGCCAGTATTCGGTCACCTTCTCCAGAGGGTTTGGCACGAAGCCGCCGGTCATCAGCCCCAGCCCCTTGTCGATCCAGGTGGTGAGGATCACCAGCCCGCATAGGGCCGCCAGGGTGGTCTCGTTTTTGCGGAAGGCCGGGTTCGTCAGCAGGATGGCGGCGAGGGTCATGCCCACGATGGACACCCACATGAATGGCACCAGCTGCCCCTTGCCTTGCAGTCCCACGAAGAGATACTGGAAGTGGAGCATGTGGTCCGGAATCTGGCTGTAGAAGACCGTGAAGACTTCGCAGAGAAAGAAGAAGACGTTGATCAAGGTGGCATAGGTGACGATTTTCGCCAGACTCTGAATCTGCTCTTTACCCGGGTCGAACTTGGTGTACTTCCTGACGATCAGGCACAGCAGCACCAGCAGCGACGGCCCCGCCGCGAAGGCCGAGGAGAGAAACCGGGGGGCCATGATGGCGGTGAGCCAATAGCCCCGGCCCGGCAGGCCGGCGTACAGGAAGGCGGTCACGGTATGGATGGAAACGGCCCAGGGGATGGAGACGTAGATCAGGAACTTGACCCACTTGGGCGGCGCCACCGAATGACGCTCGCACTCCAGGACGTTCCAGCCGATGAGGATATTGAGCAGGAGATAGCCGTTCAAGACGATGATGTCCCAGAACATCACCGAGTTGGGAGTGGGATACTTGAAGACGTTCATGACCCGGTCGGGACGGCCCATGTCCACCAGGACGAAGGTGACGCACATGGTCACCGCGGCCACCGCCAGGAATTCGCCCAGGATGGTCACCCGCCCGAAGGCCTTGTAGTTGTGGAGGTAATAGGGCAGGACCACCATCACCGCCGACGCCGCCACCCCGACGAGGTAGGTGAACTGGGCGATGTAAAACCCCCAGGACACGTCCCGGCCCATGCCGGTAATCCCCAAGCCGAGGTTCAGTTGCTTGAGGTAGAACAGAAACCCCAGGGCGAAGATCCCGGCCAGGATTGCCAGGAGTCCGTAATATCTCTTGGTACCGATTAGCGCCTTTTCGAGCATGACCTACCTCACACGATATAGTAGACTTGCGGGTTCGTCCCGAGATGGGTTTTGCGGCGAATGGTGAAGTATTGCTTCAGGGTTTCCGCCACCTTGGATTTCTGGTCCTGCAGGTCCCCGAAGACCAAGGCCCCTCTTGCGGCCTCCACGCAGGCGGGCATCAGGCCCTGGGCCAGGCGTTCGGCGCAGAAGGTGCATTTTTCCACCACCCCGATCTCCCGGGTGGGATACCCCGGATAGTTCTCCTTGACAAAGGGCCTGGGGTCCCGCCAGTTGAAGCTCCGGGCCGCATAGGGACAACCCGCCATACAGAACCGGCAGCCGATGCAGCGGTGCATGTCCATCATGACGATGCCGTCTTCCCGCTGGAAGGTGGCCTTGGTGGGGCACACCCGGACGCAGGGGGGGTTGTTGCAGTGGTTGCAGAGCAGCAGGAACGGCAGGTGGTGGATCTTCTCCATCACCTGTTCCTCCCCGAAGGCGTTGTGAAAGTGCTCGGTCCAGGTCCACTTGATCTCGGTGCGGGTGATGATCTCCGGGGGCAATTTGTCCTTGGGGTCCTTGGGATTTTGGAAGTCCGGGACGTTGTGGACCCGGTGGCAGGCCTCGATGCACTTTTGGGCGGTGGCCTCGGTCATCTTCTGCATGTTCACCACCATGGCCCAGCGTTTCCCCTCCAGGGCCTTGGGCTCCGGCTCGAAACCGGCCAGGGCCTGGCCCGGGCGCACTAATTCAAAAGCCCCTTTACCTCCAAGTCCCAACAGGGCGGAGAGTCCGGCTAACCTGACAAATTCTCTTCTATCCATACCCATCACTTAGCCTCCGCCAGCTTCTTTCCCGTTTCCAGGTGGCAGCCCCAACAGTTAGGCACCACCGCGGCATAGTTGTGGCACGAATCGCAGAACTCGGCCTTGTTCGAGTGGCAATCCATGCAGGTATTGGTAAGGCTGGCAAGGTATTTCTTGCCGTCGGGGGCGACGAAATCCCGGCCGTTGACGGCCCCTTTTTCCTTGCTGCGCACCACGTTTTCCCGCCAGTCGATGAGCATCTGCATGTGGGTCGCCCGCATCTCCTGAGCCGACAGCACGCATTTCCGGTCGGCTTCTTTCATCTTCTGGATAACGGGGGTGTCGAGTTTCGGTTGGGGCGCCGGGACGGTTTTTCCCAGATTTGGCCACAGGGTGAAGCTCGCCAACACGAAGAAGACGAAGAGCCCGCCGATGACGTACTTGGCGTCATAGATCTTCTTCGGAACCTTCGGACGCTCTGCAAATTCCCCGAATTCGTTCTTGTAATCAGCCATGTTATTCCTCGTCCTCCACGGCTGCCTCCACCCCTTCCAGGTCCCGGTCCCGGAGATCGGT
>JBGPBR010000074.1:0-7922 GCA_041481325.1 Desulfobaccia bacterium | reverse complement strand
CTGTGGATAAGTGGTTAAATATTTAAAGAAATAATCACAGGCTGGAAGCCTGTGCCACTCAGGTAATTGCATTTTCCTCTTCATTTCGGCAAAAAGTGGA
The DNA here is from genome assembly GCA_041481325.1 of Desulfobaccia bacterium. GTDB lineage: Bacteria > Desulfobacterota > Desulfobaccia > Desulfobaccales > 0-14-0-80-60-11 > DASWLF01. The sequence continues at coordinate 7,822 of JBGPBR010000074.1, read as the reverse complement.
CTTTCGCAGAGGTCTCAACCTGCTAATAAACCCTCCCATCCCCCCAATACCTGCGTTCACGATGCGGCGGCGGCCGCCCCCCACATTTCTATTTTTCTCCGTTTTGGATGAACTTGAGTTCCCGGAGTTTTTGAATCAGCTTGTCGGTGGGAAACACCCCTTCGTGGCGGAAGACCTCTTGCCGGGAGGCGTCCAGAAAGACCTGGGTGGGGACGATGGCCACCCGGTACCGGCGGAACATTGGGCCGTGCTCATCTATGTAAAGGCGGCGGACCGCAAATTGGCCGGGGTGCCGGTCCTTAACCTCCCGGATGATCCCCTCCGCTTCCTTGCATACCGGGCAGAGCTTGCGGTCGAATTCCAGGATCTCCGGCAGGGCCGGGGGGGCGGCCCGGGGGGGCGGCCCGGGCGTCTGGGCCCGGACCGGCATGGTCTGAGACAGCAACAGCGCTCCCAGAAGGACCGCGGCCATTCTCAGGGGGAAGCCTGGTTTCATGGGACTCCTTGCCGGGATCAACCGGCGCCCTCCCGGCTCATGGGGGGGATGAGCAGTATGGGGCACGGGGCCACCCGGGCGATGTTGTGGGCCACGCTGCCCAAAAAGATGTCGGCGATGAATCCCCGGCCCTGGGTCCCCAGCACGATCAGGGAAATATCCTCGCTCCGGAGCAACTCCAGGATGACCGATATGGGGTGGCCCGGGGTCAGGCGGGCGTTGACCCGGGGGACCCCCGCGGCTTCCAGGCGCTCTTTGAGGATTTCCAGGGAGTTCTTGGCGGCAGCCTCCACCCGCTCCGGCAGCCCGGGCTCGTAGAATTCCACCGCCGGAACCTGCAGGGCATGCACCAGGGTAAGGCGCTCGACGCCTCTGGGCACCAGGAGTTCCACGTAGCACAGGGCCTCGGCCGCAGGCTCGGAGAAATCGGTGGGCAGCAGCAGGTGGTGCAGGAGATCGGTGCAGTGCCAGAGGCAGGTGGCCTGGGTGGCGCCCTCCGGCACCCTTACCGGCAGCACCAGGGTGGGAAACCGGGTATGGTGGATGACCGCACTGGAAAAGGACCCCAGCACTCCTTCCCGCCACCTGGACTTGCCGTGGGAGCCGATGACCACCAGGGAGACGTCGTGCTTCCGGGCCACCTCGTTCAGGGACGAACCCGGCAGACCCACGGGGGTCTCCACCAGGACCTCGAACCCCTGGTCCTCAAGCCGGCGCCGCTGCTGGGTCAGGCGGGGTTGGGCTTGCTGCCACAACTCTTCCTGGGAGGCAGTGAAAAAATTGGGGGTAATGACGTGGGCCAGGACCAGCCGGGAACTGCCCAGGTGGCTCATCTCCCCGCCGCAGGACACGATGTCGTCCCAGGCGGCGGAGAGGTCCGTGGCCATTAAGACCTTCTCAAAGATGGCGCGAATCCTCCCCATCCGGTTTCCTTCCCCCAGGCTTTCAGGAGGGGATTGGGGTCAGGCCGCCTCCCCCCCATGCGTCTCCTAAGGTTCTCAAGTTATAACAACCAGGAGGAAAAATCAATTCAGCGCCCCGGGCCGGCGGAAATCTTTTCCGGAGCCCGGGCGGTTGCCGCCCCCGAGCTTTTTAGGCCGGCCGGGGGAAAATATTCATTTATTAACTTTTTTCGGAGTATAAGTATAATATGTTTTCCCCTTTCCAGGAATGGCTCTGCCGCCGGATGGTGGAGGAAAGCCGGGATGCCGTAGTCTTTGCGGACCGGGAAGGGCTGATCCGCCTCTGGAATCCGGGGGCCGCGGCGATGTTCGGCTACCCCCCGGCGGAGGCCCTGGGGCGGCCCCTGGACTTGATTATCCCGGAGAACCTCAGGGCCAGGCACGAGGCAGGCTACCGCCGGGTCATGGCCGGCGGCGCCACCAGGTATGCCCAAGAGGTGCTGGCGGTGCCGGGCCTGAGGAAAGACGGGACCCGGCTCTCCCTCGAGTTCACCATCGCCCTGATCCGGGATGAGGCCGGGGACCTCCTGGGCGCCGCGGCCATCATCCGGGACGTCACCGCCCGGTTCGAGCGGGACCGGGAGCTGAAAAGGCGCCTGGCCGCACTGGAGGCGCAACTGAAGCAGGAAGCCGGCGGCTAAGCTTTTGGGGGCCAGCGGCCCCTGATTCGTTGAAAAGGAGTTCCCATGCCCCGCATCTTCAGGAGCAGGACCAAGAAGGCCGGCCTCCCCCCCGGGACCCTGGTGTACACCGGGGAAAAAGTGCATGGACCGGCGAAGATCACCATCATCGACTACGATGAGAAAAATCTCGCGGCCAGAGAAATCGCCTCCTTTGATGAGTGTCTGTTGCTGCCCGACAAGCCCACCGTAACCTGGATCAACGTCAGCGGCATCCACCAGGTGGCCAACCTGGAGAGACTGGGGGAGTGCTTCAAGCTGCACCCCCTGGTCCTGGAAGACATTCTGAATATCGACCAGCGCCCGAAAGTCGAAGATTACGAGGACTATCTCTACATAGTCTTAAAAGCCATCGCGGTCGGCGATGAACCTGACGAAATTATGGTGAACCAGGTAAGCCTGATCCTGGGCCCCAATTATGTCCTGTCCTTCGAGGAGGGCAACGGCAGCATCTTCACCCCGGTCCGGGAACGGCTGGTGGCCGCCAAGGGGCGCATCCGCAAGGCCGGCTCCGACTACCTGGCTTATAGCCTCATAGACCTGGTGGTGGACCAGTATTTCGTGGTGCTGGAAACCGTCGGCGAGCGCATCGAGTTCGTGGAGGACGAGGTGGTGAGCCGAGCCACCCCCAACACCTTGCGCGACGTCCACCGTTTTAAGAACGACATGATCATCCTGCGCAAGTCCCTGTGGCCCCTGCGGGAGGTCATCGCCCGGCTGGAGAGGCGGGAGTCGTCCCTCATCGAAGACGGCACCTCCGTATATTTTAAGGACGTCTACGACCACACCATCATTGCCATCGACACGGTGGAGACCTACCGGGACATCCTCTCGGGGATGCTGGACATTTATCTCTCCAGCGTCAGCAACCGGCTGAACGAAGTGATGAAGGTGCTGACCATCATCGCCACCATCTTCATGCCCCTCACTTTTATCGTGGGACTGTACGGCATGAACTTCAAATACATGCCCGAGTTGGAGTGGCATTACGGCTATTATTCGGTCCTGGGCTTCATGTTCATGGTGGCCATTTGCATGCTGGCGCTTTTCAGGAAAAAGAAGTGGATCTGAGGCCCCGTCAGGACCCGGACGGCCATTAAATGGAATCCCCAACCACCTTGCTTCCTTAGGAAGGTCTTATCCCGATTTGCGGTCAATCAACTGTTTGGTGCTAACTTTCCCCAGTGACCCAGGGGTCTCGCCTGGGCATCGCAGGCTAAACGTTCATGGACCCCAAGCGTTTCACCCCCAAAGATGAAAAATCCCCCCTACCCCCCTTTATTAAAGGGGGGTTTTTAAAGTCCCCCTTTGAAAAAGGGGAATTTAGGGGGATTTGGTTTTTCACCCTAAAACCTGCGGCTCCCAAAGCAGCCTGCGCACCCTAAGAAAACGTCCTTCTTTTCCCTTCTGCGCCTCACCGGGGCTTGACGCGCAATTTTTCATGATTAACTAAAGGACGCGGCGGCCGATTTTTTTTGAAAACGCCGTTAAAGGAGGCTTTGGCTATGACCGTGCGAGTGGGGAAGCCGGTTCCTGACTTCGAGACCAAGGGCTTCATCGGCGGGAAAATCAAGACCGTCAAGCTCTCGGATTACCAAGGCCGGTGGGTCATGCTCTATTTCTATCCCGGGGATTTCACCTTCGTCTGACCCACGGAACTGACGGCAGTTGCCGCCAAGTACGATGAAATCAAATCCCTGGGGGCCGAGATCCTGGCCATCAGCGTGGACAGCCCCTATACCCACAAGGTGTGGCAGGAAGGCGAGCTCTCCAAGATGATTCCCGGGGGGCTGCCCTATCCCATGCTGTCCGACCCCGGCGGCCGCATCGGCGAGGAGTTCGGGGTCTATGCCGAGGAAGACGGGGTGGACATCCGGGGCCGCTTTCTCATCGACCCCGACGGCGTCCTCCAGGCCATGGAGGTGCTGGCCCCCGCGGTAGGCCGGAACATCGCCGAAATGATCCGGCAGATCAGGGCCTGCCAGTACGTGCGGGAGACCGGGGAGGCCACCCCCGCGGGTTGGGAGCCGGGGAAAATGGCCTTGAAACCAGGGGAGGAGCTGGTGGGCAAGGTCTGCCAGATCTGGGCCCCGGACATGGCTTTTTGAGACCCGGGCGGAACCCGGCAGGGGCATTCTCGGCGCCGGGAAGAATCTCGTAATCCTGAGATTCTGCGGTGGCGCCGCTCCCTCAGCCTGACGGAATGGAGGGGTTCGCCGTGGTTCATGAACCTGCGGCTCCCCCGTAAATCATGAAAAAATGTTAGGGCGGGCGTCCCCGCCCGCCCCATTCGGCAGCCGCAGGCTGGCCGGGCAAGCTCCTGTAGGGCCGGGTTTACCCCCCCCTACGGCACCGGCTGGTCGCCGGCACCTCCCCCTTTGGAGTTATCACCGTGAAAAAGTCCTGGTTTTTCGGGTTGCTGGCGGTGACCGCCCTGGCCCTGATTTCGGCTGACAGCCCAGGAGGTGAGTCTATGAAGCTTTCATCCAGTGTTTTTAAGGACGAGGGCAAGATACCGGTGCCACACGTGATGCCCGGGGCCGGGGGCCGCAATGTCTCCCTCCCCCTGACCTGGGAGAATCCACCGGCCGGCACCCAATCTTTTGCCCTGTCCATGGTGGACCCGCACCCGGTGGCCCGCAACTGGGTGCACTGGCTGGTCGTCAACCTTCCCGGCAGCGTCAACACCCTGGCCGAAGGCGCCTCCGGGAAGAAAATGCCCCAGGGGGCCATGGAGCTCCAAAACTCCTTCGGGGATACCGGCTACGGCGGCCCCCAGCCTCCCAGGGGCACCGGCGACCACCCCTACGTGGTCACGGTTTACGCCCTCAGCGTGCCCCGGCTCGAGCTTCCCAAGGACACCAACCTGGCGGCGTTCAAGCAGGCCCTGGAAGGCAAGGTCCTGGCCCAGGCCGCGATCACCGGCTACTACGGCAGATAAGTTTGGGGGGTGATTCCGGGGGCTGACCCGGCAACGGTCCGCACCCGGTGGCGAAACCGCCGGAGCGCCTGGGAGAGAGACGCCTGGTTGCTGGTGGGCCGTGCCCACCCTACATTTTGGCTTTATTCTCGGAACTCGAACCCCAAAACTTTGCCAAGCAGGCACTTCTAAATCGCGGCTCAGCCAAAATAATCATCAGCATTGGTAGCACAGGCTTTTCAGCTTGTGCCTGGACAGCCGAGGGCGGCGGTCCCACAGATATTCAGGAACTTTTCGTAATAGAGGGCCCGCCCGGCGCGGCCATACAGTGACGCTGGACTTCCAAGGTTCAACCGGACAAAAAAAACTCCCGCCGTTAGGCGGGAGCGGGGTTAGGGTTAAACAGATATTAGGCGGTCACGGCCTTTAAGACCTTCAGCGCTGGCTTCCGGCGACGCGTCAGGCAAATGGCCAGGAGACCGCTGCCAAGGAGGAAGAGGGTTCCGGGAATGGGAACGGGGCTCTCCGAAGCGGAGCCTGCCATCCAATCGTTGGCGCATTGGCCGTTCCCTAATTGAAAGTTAAACTGGTCCCAATTCACGCTATTGAGATTACGATCAAACTCCACATTGATGGCATAAGTTGACAGGCTGCCCCCCGATTCCCGGGAAAGGTTGGCGGTGCCTACGACCGTCCCCGAGGCGATCAGGACCAGCGGGTCCTGGGGAGCGCTCTGGTCATATTTCCCGGCATAAATCCAGTTGCCGTTGTTCCATTGCAGGGGAGGATTGTCCGTAGTCTTGGTCCAGGCGGTTACCGCATAGATTTTGCCGACGTCCGGACCGCTCATTTTTATGCCGTAGTCGAAAACCCCATTATGCCCCAGGGCAATGTCGGCCTGGCCGGCGCTATCCAGCCCAGCTTCGGGATAATCGGTATAAATCTTCAATTGCACCTTGTCGGCGGTCCAGTTGACGCCCACCCCTTTCAAATCCCAGCCGGTGGTAGGGCTGGCAATGATGTCGGTCCAGGTCGTCCAGCCGGGATACTCTGAGGGGGCGGACCACCGGTAAGGCTGGACCAGGGTGGTGTCCGGTAAATAAAGGCTGTCGGCCTGAGCGGCCACGGCAGACAGCAGCATCAGAGCGGCAACAACCAGGGTCCAGAAGATTTTGCAGGTTTCCACTATTATCCTCTCCCTTTTAGGTGATGTTTTTTTCGGTGACATTCGTCATACCCCTAAGCAGAGATCGTGCCAAGTAGATAACTTATTGAATTGCTAATATTATTTGGCATTTTCTAAATACTGGACGATGTGCAGAATATTGAACATATTTTGGCCGGATCAGGGTCTATCTAGTATTTAATATAAATTACAATGGGTTATTAATTTAGAAAATGAATCATGGGTTTGTTCCAAAAAGCGAACATGTTACACGATCCTGGAAAATCTCCAGGCAATTAAGCCAGCCTTTCGAGAATGCTCCCCTTGTCGGCGCCATCCCTAAAGCATGGAAAATAATCTAGGGCGGGGATGGCCCGCCAGGTAGGGGGCGCCTGGCGCCCCCTAAAATTCGCCTAGGCTGGAAGCCGGCGCCACCAATTCCACAAACTCTTCGGAACAGTCATTCATGGGCCTTTGGCCCACCCGTAAATTATGAAAAGTCGGCAACTTAACTGGTGCGCAGTGCGCACCCTACAGGAACTTTGAACTTTGAACCTTGAACTTTTCAAGGCAGAAGCAAACGGTTTTGAAACGGCTCGAAGTTTTCAGGCCATTCCCCGGACCTGCGAGTATCCTTTTGCTTTCAAGACCTTTTCCCGTTACAATGGATGGCGGTTTCGGTCGGACAGCATTCATGTAGGCGGGAAGGAACCAGAATGACAGCGAAGCGTTCGGTTATCCTCGGGATCGTGGTTCTGGCGGCCATGGTGGCCATTTTGGGCTACTGGCTCTATTCGTGGGAACGCCGGACCCCGAACAACCGCTTGCGGCTCCAGGGGCACATGGAGGCCACGGAAACGGACCTATCCTTCAAGGTGTCCGGCATCATCGAGTATATCTTTTTTCAGGAAGGCGACTGGGTCGGCTCCGGCCAGAAGGTGGCGGGCCTGGAGGCCAAGGACCTGAAGGACGAAGTTGACCGGGCCGCCGCCACCCTGGCCGCGGCCACCGCCAACCTGGCCAAGATGGAGGCGGGCTACCGGCCCCAGGAGATCAAGGAGGCCGAAGCCCAGGTGGGCAAAACCAAGGCGGACCTGGAGAACAAGAAGATCGACTATGAGCGCTATGAAAACCTCCTGCGGCGCAAAGTGGTGCCCGCCATTTCCCGGGACAAGTTTCTGGCTGACTATCTCATGGCCAAGGAGGCCCACAAGAGCGCCCAGGAGGAATACAGCCTGCGCCGGGAAGGCTTTCGGGTCGAGGACATCGACAAGGCCAAAGGCGAATTTCAGCAGGCCAAGGCCGGCCTGGACCTGGCCCGCACCCGGTTAGGCTACGCCACCATCACCTCTCCCGTCACCGGGGTGGTGCTGGTGCGCCCCATGGAGTTGGGCATGACCGCGGCGGTGGGGGCCCCGGTCCTCACCCTGGGGGACCTGGACAACATTTACTTCGAGGGTTACATCCCGGAAACCGACCTGGCCAAGGTCAAGTTCGGCATGAAGGGCGAAATCACCACCGACGCCTACCCGGGCAAAAAGTACCCCGCCTGGGTTTCCTTCATCAATTCCAAGGCCGAGTTCACCCCCAAGACGGTGG
>JBGPBR010000073.1:0-8027 GCA_041481325.1 Desulfobaccia bacterium | reverse complement strand
TCTGCTGGTGTAGGAACTGGAACTTTGGCCATAAACTCATTGCTCCTTTTCGACCGGGATCCCAGCCTCGATCATGGGTTCCCTAAACTTATCTTCATATTCCGCATACGAATGGAACTTGACGGGATAGTTCCAGGGGTTGACGTGCAGGACCCAGCGGTTGTTGCTCGCCATATTGCGCGACGGGCTGAAAAACACCCCCGGCGCATGGAGCAGCTTGCTGAAAGGGAAGTAGGCGAGGAGCACGCACACCAGGAAAAGATGGGTAAAAAAGAGGGGACTGATGCCCGGGGGCACCACGGGATGGAAGGTCACCAGGCCCAGGGCCAGCTGCTTCACCGCGGCGATATCCGGGTGGAAAAAGTACCGCAAGAGGATGCCGGTGGTGCCGATCCCGATGATCAACAGCAACGGGAAGTAGTCCGCGGCCAGGGAGATATAACGCAGGGCCGGGTTGGTGATCCGGCGGCCCAGGAGATAGAGCGCCGCCAGTACCAGGACGACGCCGCTCAGGTACACCGAGGGAGTCATAATCTGGAAGAAGCCGTCTATCTTCTCCACCAGTTGCACCGGCAGCGGCACCGGCTCGGTGAGGAAGCGCAGGTGCCGGATCAGGACCACCAGGAAGGCGTAGTGAAAGGCGATGGCCCCCAGCCAGAGCCACTTGTAGGACCAGTGAATCAGCCGGACGCCTTTGGGATTCCCCGGGTCTTTGCGGAGCTCGGTCCTGAGGTTGCGGAACAGGCTCCGGAAGGCCAGCACCTCCAACGCCATGCGGCCGATCAGATACTTGGTGTTTTCCGGGTTGTCCAGTTTATCTCCCAGGTTGCGCTCGATCCAGGGGAGGGACTTATGCTGGCCGGCAGTGGTGGGAATCTTAAAAGGCACCGGCGACCGGGCCCACTGAATGACCCGGTAGATCAGCCCCTCGATGAAAATCAGGGCGGCCAGGTAAGGCACCACCACCCCGAACAGGAGCTGGAGGTTCCACATGGTTCCCACCAAGGCGACAACCACCAGTCCCAAGACTGCGAACAGGGCCGCGAAGAAATGACGCTTAAAAAAATCCATGAACTGTCACCTCGTTTCTGTTTTGCCGTTGGTCTGCCGCTTCCTGCTCCCGGGTCAGCTCAGATCCAGGCCGGTCCTTCTCATCAGCCCGCTTACCCGGTTCTTCATCTCGTTAATCCGGATCTCGTTCAGTTTTTCCCGCCGCTTGGTGTAGACGCCAAAGCCCAGCAGGGCCAGCCCGTCGATGCGGGACTCCAGCTCCAGAAGTTCCGCGGCCAGGACCCCGTCCCGCAACTCTTTGGCCAGTTCTTCCCGAATCACGTTCTTTAGCAAAAAAATGAAGGCCAGGGCCTGGCCGGGAGTAAAATTCTGCAGGGCCCTGATTCCGATGATCTCATCCAGGAAGAGCAGAACTTTTTCGGTTTCCATCTCCTGGAGCAAGGCGTCAAACAGGTCCTTGATCCCCTGGGAGAATTGGTAACCCATGGGGTTGTCGAAGCGGTCCTTTTCCTTTTTCAGAAAAATGGCGGTTTCAGGAGGGTAGCTTTGGAAAATAACCCCGAGCCACTTCTCGATAAGGATAGATTTCTTCTGGGTAAGGAGATCGTTTAATGTCATGGCGGAATAGGTTCAGTATTCAAAGGATAAGCCTGTCGAATGTTAAAACATTCACAAATTCGGTGTCAAGGAAAAAATGATGGAACGCGACCCCGGCCGCCGCAACCAAGGCGCAGTTACGGAAAACGTTTTCCCTCAGCTCGGTTGCCATCTTGCCAAGGACTTTTGGGGGCAATCGCCCCTGACCCGTCGCCTCACCCGCAAAGCGGCAAAGCATGGTCGGGCGCGTCTTAGGCGCTAAATTATTGCGCCTGCGGGTCCGGGTTGGATTAATGGTGAATAAGATCGAGGTTTACGCTCAAAAAGTAATCTGCAAATTGATATGAAAAGCAGCGATACCACAGGCTTTCCAGCCTGGGGGCGGATGCCGAGGCTGTAGGGGCGGGTTTTAAACCCGCTCCTACAGGACCTGTAAATCTGGGTTGCCATATCTTACTAAAGAACCTTTACGAAAAGCAAAATGCTACCCCTGGCCCTCGGCGGGGGGCGCCTCTCCGGGCTTCCCCCGGCCCGGGGCCCGGTCCCGGCCCGGGGCCTCCGCCGGCCGGTCCCGGAACGTTAGGTAGCCCAGCCAGTAGACGTTGGCGGTGAGCAGGATGGTCAACCCTATGAGGTACTGCCGGCTCTCCACCCCCACCGCCTGCAGGAGAAACTTGGCCGCCACGAAGCAGATGAACAGCCGCAGAAAAAAGCCGAACAGGGCGCTCATGGCAGGATATATACCCCATTGGCCGGAAATTGCAAGAACGCCGGGGGCTGCCGGGCGGCGTAATTCCGGTTGCCCCGGGCCCCGAACTCGGCTAAACTCTGGCAAGCAACCCGGCCAAGGGGAACATCGCATGGAACAGATTCCCTACCTGGAGCTTTACCTCACTTCCGCCTCCTTCCTCCTTTTGATCATTTATCACTTGTTCCTGGTCTACCGGGTGCGCACCCGGCCCCTGGACACCGCCATGGGCGTCACCAACCATCTGCGGGGCCACTGGGTGGAGTCCATCATGGAAAACAGCCGGGATATCCTGGCGGTCCAGACCCTGCGCAACTGGGTAATGGCCTCCAGTTTCCTGGCCTCCGCCGCCATCCTCATCAGCGTGGGGCTGGTGGGGGTGGCCGCCAGCCCGGAGAAGATAGCGGAGATCTCCCCCAGCCTCAAGGAGCTGGTGCGGGAACACCGGGTCCTCTGGCTGTTCAAGTTGATGCTGTTGATCGTCGACTTCTTCTTCATCTTCTTTAACTTCACCCTGGCTATTCGCTATTTCAACCACGTCAATTTCATGATCAACGTCCCCTCCACCCTGGCCCACAAGGTCACCCCCGATTACATCACCGGCATCCTGAACCGGGGCATGCTGCATTACACCCTGGGGATGCGGGGCTACTACCTGGGGGTGCTCCTGATCCTGTGGCTCTTCGGCCCCATCTGGATGTTTCTCGGCACCGTGATCCTGCTCCCGGTTTTATATCACCTGGACCGCACCGCCTGAGGCGGCTTTCAAAGTCACCGGGATCAGGTGGAATACCCGCCCCGGGGGTGCGCCGGCTGGAAAGCCGGTGCTAACGCTTCCTGCAATTCCTCCTCAGCCCTGGGTTGGGCGCGCCAGAATCCTCTCAGCTTGGGAATCCGCGCCCGCTGCTGCTTACCCCCCGCGGCCTGCCTGGCGGTAAGCCGCGCCTACTGCGTTCTTGGACCGAAAATGAGGAAAATCGTAGCGGATAATCAGGATTGCCCTGATTGCGCTTGAGCCCCGCTGCCCTGAAAATACCATCAAAACCATTGTGAGCGGAGTTTTCAGAGGCGGCGCCGCAGTTTTCCGCCGGGCCGGGGATGGACGTCGCCTGATTCGGGGACGGGTTTTTCCCGGGTCCCGGCGCCGGCCTAGGGCTTTCGTTTCCGGGGAAGCGTTTCCTCTACCTGAAAATGGGGGACGGACTTGTCCAGTAGAGAATTCGCCGTCAGGGTCGGCCAGGATGAAATCGGCCGCATCCTGGATCTCAAGGGTAACCTGGACCACAGCGGTCTGTGGTTGGATTATGTGGCCCGGTACCTGAGTCTGGGATGGGACCTGGTGCCCATGAGCGCCCGGGGGACGACCGAGTTGGGCCTGGATTTCAGCCAGCCCCAGGAGGTCTGGTCCCAAAAGCTGACGGAGCTTGGTCTGGACGAGATGCAGCTCAACGTGGCCATTCGCACCGGCAAGTCTTCCCGGCTGTTGGTCCTGGAAGTCAACCAGGGGGAAGGGGCGCTGCCCCTGGACCAGTTGGGGGAATGGCGTTCCGAATGCGTGGCGGAGGTGGGAAACAGCCGGGAGCAGCATTACTACGCCTTGCCGCCCGAGCGGCTGGCCCCGCCTTCCTTCTTTCAGGCGCCCCAGGTGCTGATTTACGGCGAAGGCGGGTTGGTCCTGGCGCCGCCTTCCCTGGAGACCCAGGGCCGGGAACCCTGGCGCTGGCGCCAGCCTCCCTGGGAGGCCAGCCTCCGTTATCCCAAACCCGCGGTGTGGCATTTTATTCGGGAACACGTCACCCTGGCGGCCGAGACCGAAAACGTCGCGGCCCAGGTGCTGCCCTGGGAGAGGGTCTACCCCATCATCGCGCCCCACGGCATGGTGCTCAAGTGCCTGCTGGTCCCGGCCCCCTCGCTGGAGGCATACTATTACGGGGTTCTCACCACGGCCATGGGGGTGGGCATAACCGACCCGGAAGTGCTGCTGAGCCTGCTGTGGCATGCGCCCCACGGCGACTGCCGCACCCGCCCGGGCCGCTGGGAATACCTCCAGGATCTGGTGGCCGCCAAGCCTTTGGTTCCCCTGGGGGAAAACGGCCTTTCGGAGCCGCGCCGGGACCCGGACTTGCCGGCCGCCATGGCCGCCCTGGGCGCCTGGTCCTTTTCGGAAAAGGCCATGGCCGAAGCAGGCCTGAACCCGGCGGATCCCTCGGACTCCGGGAGGATCCCCGAATGGTTCGACCCTTCGCTGCCCGGCCAATTTTTCAAGCTGCTGGCGGGACTGGGCGAAAAGGTGATCATGGAGAGCTGCCGGTACGAGGCCCTGCGCTCCGGCATGGGTATGGCCTCGGTTGACTATAAGCGCCGGGCCGGCGAATGGGACCGGCGGTATTGTCCCGGCCTGCCGGCTCCCGCGGAGGCAGGGGCGGTCCCGGGCGACAAGCAGCCGGATGGCTCCGGAGACATCGCCCAGGCCTGGGCTTCGGTGATGCCGGCCCAGGCCGCCCAGAGCCATCACCGCCAGGAAATCCAGGCCGCGGCCCAGGAATTCCTGGAGCAGAATCAAGACCTGGCCGAGGATCGCCAGACTATCCTGATGGTGATCTTTTGCCTGAAAAATTACATTGCCATCAACCCTGAATATGCCGCCCTGAACTTCAAGGAGAAATTGGCCAAGGCCGGCAAAATGGCCCGGGGCTTCCTGGGTCAGGCTGGTGGCCCTTGAGGGGGCCATCCCGGCCGGCAGGGCTGACCGGATGGACCGTTTGCCGCCGGGGTTAGCCGGGGTTAAAAGGAGAAAAAAGGCATGGCACCGTATTCCCCATCATCGGCTAAGACCGCCGACTCTCCGTACATCATTCTGGAGATCACCGACCGGGAGGGGGAGACCGCCTTCCGGGTGCCGGTGGCGGTCCTGAACCTCACCGCGGGCATCGTCACTCTGGAGGCCGTCTTCCCCCAGGCCGCGGTAGGTTGGGACACCATCAGCGGCCGCCGGTGCAATCTGCGCCTCAGGTTCAAAGGGGGCGAAGAGCCCATTGACATCAGCGGCAAATTAGTCTGGACCAGGCTGGCCGGGGAAAACGGCAGACAACTGACCCTGGGGCTGGAGTTGACCCGGCCCACCCTCACGGCCCGCAAGGTCCTGGGCGACCTGATTCCTCACAGCTCCAAGGATATCAAGGGGCTCTGGGAGCGCTGGGACCAGACCTACCCCGAGACGGGCTCCTCCCATTCTCAAAGAATCTATCTGCTGGGGATGATTCTGCTCATTGGGGGCGTGGCCCTGCAACTGGGAGGCAAGTCTTTGCAACTGTGCGGCTGGATATTGTGGTTTTTCGGCAGCCTGGCGGTGGCTGGCAAGAGCCTGTGGGCCATCTGGCAAAAGAAGGCGCCCCGCTGACCATCTTGCCGTTGGGAGGGCAACATGTCTGCTGAACTGAATCGAATCAAGCTTTGGGCCATCGGCGGCGGCAAGGGCGGCGTCGGCAAGAGCGTCGTCTCCCTGGGACTGGGAATCTGCCTGGCCCGCCTGGGAAAAAAGGTGATCCTCATAGACGGCGACCTGGGGGGCGCCAACCTGCACACCCTCATGGGGGTGCGTTATCCGCACGTCACCCTGGAACATTTCCTCCTGAAGAAGGTGCCCCGCCTGGAAGACACGGTGATCCAGACCGAAGTGGAAGGCATCGGCCTCATCTGCGGGGCCGACGACCTCCTGGGCTCGGCCAACCCCACCTATTCCCAAAAAATCAGGCTGTTGAACCAGATAGAAGAATTGCCGGCCCAGTACGTCCTCCTGGACCTGGGCGCCGGCTCCTCATTCAACACCCTGGATTTCTTCAATTATTCCCCCGGAAAAATCGTGGTCTTCACCTCCCAGGCCACCTCGCTCCAGAATGCCTACGGCTTTATCAAGAGCGCCTTGTACCGCAAGCTTTCCAGAGATTTCAGAAAAGACGACGACCTCCTGGCCATGCTATACCAGACCGCGGGGAACAGCACCGACATGCCCATGCATTCCATCCCCGAGTTGCTGGCCCGGTTCAGGGAGGCCGCCCCCGAGAAATACGACCTCTTCTGCCGGGCCTTGTGGGACTTTCAGATGTTTCTGATAGTCAACATGGTGAAGAATTCCGCGGACCTCAAGTCTCCGGAGATCATCCAGGCGGTGTGCAACGATTTTCTCAACCTCCAGCCCCAGATTCTGGGACAATTGGTCCATGACCAGGCCGTCGAGGCCGCGGTCAACCAAATGGTCCCCTTCCCCCTGGGCCAGAAAAGGAGCAAGGCGGCCCAGGGCATGCAGCAAATCGTTTTGCGGATCATCAAGGAGTCCAGGCTCCCTAAATCAGGCTGGCTAACCACCCGGGAAAAGCCCGGTGATGAAGATCTGCCGGTGGAGACGCTGCTGACCCAGCCCTCCTGAACCCTGGGAAACGGAACCAACCCCAAAGGAAACCTCGAGCATGGAAAGGCTGCTGCATCTCAGGCGGGACGAAACGGGCGCCGCCGCGGTGGAATACTCCCTGCTGATGGTGGGCATAGCCCTTGCCGTGGCGGGGAGGATTGCCATCTTCGGCACCGCAACCCGGGGCTTGTTTGCCGGCGCCATCGGCATATTTCCCGGTTAGGAATGGACCTCAAGAAAGGATCATCGGGGCTCAAAGGTCGAGTGCGCCCTTGAGACGCGGCACCTCCCGGGGCGGTTCCCGGAAGCCGGGAAAAAGCCGCGGCCGTTGCCTTTAGGAAGGAAGAACCACTATGAATCTGGCCGAACGCCTCATCAAAGCCCAAACCCTGACCTCGGAAGAACTGGCTCCGGCTCTGTACCGTCAGAAGAAACAGCGGGGGTTTCTGGCAAAACATCTCCTGGACCTGAAACTGGTTGAACCCGACGTGCTGGCCAAGTTTGTCCACTCCCGACCGCCGGTCCCCGAAACCTTCGAGGATACCGGGCTTCCCAAAAATCTCCTCACCCAGCTTATCCTCAAGCACTCCTATTTCCGGGACTCCGTCACCGCCCGGGAGGTCTCCCGGGATATCAAGATCCCCAAGCACCTGACGGAACTGCTCGTCGAGCACCTCAAGGACCAGAACTACCTGTACGTCAAACCCCGGGATTTGCTCAGCCAGAAGAACGCCATGCCCATCGAGATGCGCTACTCCTTAACCGATACCGGCCGGATCTATGCGGAGCAATGCCTGGAAGCCAACCGCTACGTGGGGCCGGCCCCCGTGCCCCTGGAAGATTACTGGGATTGGGTGGAGGCCCAGACCATCCACCAGGTGAAGGTGGAGCACAACCGCCTGAAGGAAGTCTTCAGCGATTATGTGGTGTCCAATTCCCTGCTCAATAAACTCGGTCCCGCCATCAACAGCGGCCGCTCCATCTTCCTGTTCGGCCCCTCGGGCAACGGCAAGACGGTCATGGCCAACTGCATCGGCCACGTCTTCGAGGACGCGGTTTACCTCCCTTACGCCCTTTACGTTTACGGCCAGATCATCCGGCTCTATGACGAAGTCAATCACCAGCCGGTGCCGCAAAAGCCCGGCTCGCCGCCCCACGACACCCGCTGGATCCTGTGCCGGCGCCCTATGGTCATCGCCGGCGGCGAGATGACGGAAGAGGCCCTGGAACTGAAGTTCAACCCCGTCACCAAGTTCTACGAAG
>JBGPBR010000072.1:0-8082 GCA_041481325.1 Desulfobaccia bacterium | reverse complement strand
TCACTCGATGTTCTGGACCTGCTCCCGCAGGCGCTCCAGGGCCCCTTTGATTTCCAACACCGCCTGGGAGACCGTCAGGTCGCCGGCCTTGGAGCCGATGGTGTTGGCCTCCCGCAGCATTTCCTGCAACAGAAATTCCTGCTTGCGCCCCACCGGCCCCGAGGCCGCCAGGGTCTGCCGGAACTGGTCCAGGTGGCTTTGCAGCCGGGTGAGTTCCTCGGCGACGTCCCGGCGGTCGGCCATGAGGGCCACTTCCTGGGCCAGGCGGGCCTCATCCACCGGCAGGCCCTCGGGGAACAGCTCCGCCAGGCGATCCTGCACCCGCTGCCGCCACAGTTGGGGCAGCAACGGCGCCTGTTCGGCAATGCGGCCCATCTCCTCTCTGATCATCTCCAGGTGCGCGGCCAAGTCCGCGGCCAGGGCGGCCCCTTCGGTGCGGCGCATCTCATCCAGGGCGTCCAGGGCCTGGGCCACCGCCGGGGACACCAGGGCCCAGGTCTCTTCGGGGTCCCCCTGGGGCTCCCGCTCCTTGCTGATGAGCAGGTCCGAGAAGTGCAGGTAATGGGCCAGGGTCAGCGGCTCTTGCAGGTCCGCGGCGCCCTGCAATCCCTGGAGCACCGCCCGGGTCTCGGAGGCCGCCCCCGGGTCCAGCTTCAGGATTGCGGTCCGCTCCCCCAGGTACTCCCAGGAGAGCTGCATATCCACCCGGCCCCGGTTGATGCGGCCTTTGATGAACTTGCGGAACCGGTCCTCCAAGGCCCAGAGCCGCTTGGGCAGATTGAGGGAAAGCTCCAAAAACCGGTGATTGACGGTGCGCAGCTCCACCAGCCACTTGAGACTGGCGCCTTCCGCCTCCCCCCGGCCGTAGGCTGTCATGCTCTTGATCATAAGGACATCATTTGAAGCTGCCACAGGTATTTGCGTCGCACCAGACTCAGGAGCGTCGGCATCTCCCCCCCGGCGTAGTCCGGAAAGCTCCAGGGCAGGGGCTGGAATTCCCCCTGGCCGTAGAGCAGCGTCAGGTCGCCGTAGATGCCTTGCCCCAGGTAGAGGCGGTGGCTGAAATTTTTCCCCGTGGCCAGCACCAGCCTTTCTTTGGCAAGATAACCGGGGTCCAGGTTCACCGTCCGGCGTCGTCCCAGGGTGAAACCCGCTTCAATCCGATTGGTGTAAACCTTCCAACTCGCCAACCGGGCCGGGTCGGCCAGGTGCAGGAATGAAACCAGGCGGCGCCCCAAATGGGGGCCCATCTCCGGGGTGTAATAATCCGTTTGGGTAAAGGGCCACCAGGGCCCCACCAGGTCAGGAGGGCCGAAGAACTTACTGAGCCTCGCCACCACCGCGGGGCCCAAATCCTCCCGGGCCAGAAGCAGGCTGACCACCGGTTTCACCGGGAGCGGCGGCCCCGGCTCGCTCATTCCAGCCTCCTTGAAAGCGGTTTTATTGTATGGCGGCGGCGGCAAGAACGCAACGGAAAATTTATGTGAAACTTCGTACAATTATGGGCCTAAGCAGGTTTAGACAAAATTGCGGCGAGATTTGACCATTTCCAGGCGTAAGACCCAACCGTGGCCCGGGCCATGGAGGGTATCAAAGGCCCCGGGCAGACAAGGGGTTGATTTAATTCCGGGACCGGCCGATAATATAAAGAAATTTACCCGGAAGAGCGCTTAGCCAGGCGCACCCCCCCGGTTTCGGCCGATCCAGGCAGGATTGGGTTTAATAACCGCGGTAATTTCGGGCTCAATAATCTTATGGCGCTCAAGGTCTGCGAAACGTTTTTCAGCCTGATGGGGGAGTCCACCCTGGCCGGGGCCCCGGCGTTCTTTATCCGCCTCTCCGGGTGCAACCTGCGCTGCCGCTACTGCGACACCACGTACGCCTATGAAGGCGGGGAGGAGTGGTCGGTGGCGCAGCTCGTGGCCGCGGCCCGGGCCCAACCGGCCCGGCTGGTCCTGGTGACCGGCGGCGAGCCCCTGCTCCAGGCCGAGACCCCGGCTCTCCTCGCGGCCCTGGCCGAGGCCGGCTTCACCGTCTTCCTGGAGACCAACGGCTCCCGCCCCATCGCGGCGCTGGACCCCCGGGTGCACCGGGTCCTGGACCTGAAGTGCCCGGCCAGCGGCATGTCCGGCCACAATTGTTGGGAAAACCTGGACCACCTGACGCCCCGGGATGAAGTGAAGTTCGTCATCTCCTGCCGGGACGATTTCCTCTGGGCCCTAAAGGTGGTCAACCGGTATGAACTCACCCGGAGAGTGCCGGTGCTCATTTCCCCGGGGTTCGGGGCCGTGCCTCCCCGTGAGGCCGCGGCCTGGATCCTGGAAAGCGGTCTGCCCCTCCGCCTCAACCTGCAACTGCACAAATACCTCTGGGGGCCGGAGGCCCGAGGGGTGTGAAGACGGTTTCCGGTTTTCAGTTTTCGGTTTGCGGTAAAAGCAGAAAATTCATAACCAGTCCTTCAGGGACGGCAAATTATCTATGTGAATCCAACGCCAATAATGAAGGTAAATTGAGATGGTTACCAGTGGGTCACCGAAAACCGAAAACCGAAAACCGAAAACCGCTCCCAAGCCCCTGGCCGTGGTGCTGGCCAGCGGGGGCCTGGACAGTTGCGTGGCCGCGGCGGCGGCCCGCCGGAGTTTCGAACTGGCCTGGTTCCACGCCAACTACGGCCAGCGCACCTTGAGCCGGGAACTGGAGGCGTCCCGGGCCCAGGCCGCCTTTTTCCAGGTAGTCGGCATCCTGGAGGCGGATCTCAATTACCTGGGGCAGATCGGGGGCTCCAGCCTGACGGACCCGAACCGGGAAGTGCCCACCCGGGAGGTGGAGCCGCCGGGGATTCCCTCCACCTATGTGCCGTTCCGCAACAGCAACCTCCTGGCCGCGGCGGTGGCCTGGGCTGAAGTCCTGGGGGCCGAAGCCCTCTTCCTGGGGGCCAATTTTTTGGACAACCCCGGTTACCCCGACTGCCGGCCGGAGTATTTCGCGGCCTTCCAGCGCCTCATCGAGCTGGGCACCCGCCCCGAGACCAGCATCTCCATCCACACCCCCCTGATCAATCTGGACAAGGCCGGCATCGTGCGGCTGGGCCTGGAGCTGGGCGCCCCCCTGGAGCTCACCTGGTCCTGCTACGTCAACGACTCCCGGGCCTGCGGCAAATGTTCCTCCTGCCGCCTGCGCCTCCAGGGTTTTGCCGCGGCCGGCGTCCCCGACCCCATCCCTTACGAGGTTTGAGGTTTCGTTGGTGAGGAGAGGGAATATGGGCCTGGCCCACGGAAACCAAAAACTTTAAAAACTCGAAACTCAACTTACTCCCTTGCATTGCCGGTATTTGAACTTATCTTCCAATACTAGACTGGTTCGGGCGAGGCCTGGGATCATAACGCCGAACCAGGACATCACTGAGGGAGGAAAAGATCATGTCGAACACCAACGTGGCCAGGGTAACCGATATTATCGCCGAATCTCCCAAAAGTTTTGATGATGCGGTCAAGGTTGGCTTCAACCGGGCCGTCAAGACTCTGCGGGGCATCACCGGCCTGCGTATCCTGGAGCAGCGGGTTTCCGTTAAAGAAAACAAGATCAACACCTACCGCGTGAAGATGGAAGTGATCTTTATCCTGGATTAAGGCGGTCATGTGAGCCCGGGACAGAGGCGGGTGGGTCTTGGGGCCGGCTGAATAGAGGTGATCTTCCTGTCGGAAGATTGATGCTGCACCTGGACGGTTCTTACGGTGAGGGCGGTGGCCAGATTCTGCGCACCGCCCTGTCTTTTTCGGGCTTGCTGGGAGTGCCGGTTCGGATCGAGGGGATTCGGGCGGGCCGCCCCAAACCTGGCCTGAGGCCCCAACATCTCACCGCGGCCAAGGCCCTGGCCCGGGTCACCGGGGCGGAGATAAGCGGGGCGGACCTGGGCAGCCGGGAGCTCACTTTCCGGCCGCGGCGCCCGGAGGCGGGGCATTATCTCTTCGACGTGGCGGAGAAGACCGGCAGCGCCGGCGCCGTCACCCTCATCGCCCAGGCCCTGGTGCCGCCGCTGCTTAAGGCGGCCCGGCCCTCCACCCTGATCCTTAGAGGCGGCACCCACGTGCCCTGGAGCCCCCCGGCCCACTACCTGGAATACGTCTTTTTCCCAGCCCTGGCCGAAATGGGGGTCGAGGTTGACATGACCCTGGGGCGCTGGGGCTGGTACCCACGGGGCGGCGGGGAAATCCGCCTGAAGGTTGCCCCGGCCCGGGGTTTGACCCCGGTGGCCTGGCGCGACCCGGCCCCATCCGGCAGCTTCCGGGGCATCTCGGCGGCCTCCGGACTGCCCGAGCACGTGGTGCGGCGCCAGGCGGCCCGCCTTCAGGAGCGCCTGGGCCGGGGGTTTCCCGTGGACCAGGTGGTCGGCGACGGGCTGAACCCGGGCAGCCTGGTCCTGATCTGGGGGAAAGGGGCCGGCTTCGATGCCCTGGGCGCCCGGGGCAAGCCCGCGGAGAAGGTGGCCGACGAGGCGGCGGATGCTTATCTTAGTTTCCGGCAAGCCGGCGCCGCGCTGGACCCGCATCTCGCCGACCAGCTGGTGCTTTACCTGGCCCAGGCCAAAGGGGCCTCGACTTTCACCACCTCGGAGATAACCTCCCACCTGCTCACCAACCTGTGGGTCATCGAGCAGTTCCTGGGCCCCGTATTCCGGGTGAAGGGCAATCTGGGGGAGCCGGGGGAGGTTTTTTGTCAGGGGATGGTGGCATAAACGGATTTCTGCGGTCGCAGGAGGATGCTGATGAAAAAGATAGGCGGATTGGCTGCCTGCATTCTGACAGTACTACTGACGGTCCCTGGGCCGGTTTTTCCGGGGAGTAGAGCCTACGCCCAAAGCGGCTCAGGGTTGACGGAAAGCCAGCGACGGGAGTTGGAGCAGAAATCCCAGGAGCAGTGGGACTACCTGGAACGCCTGGATAAAAAGCAGGAAGATACCGGGACGCGGTTGCAGGGGGCGGGAAAACGCCGCCAGGATGCCGAGAAGCGGCAGCGGCAGGCCGAGCGGCAAATGCGGCAACTCGACAAGCAGCCGCCCGGCGGCAAATCGGAATAAAGACCTTTGGAAAATCAGGTGAGGGAGGAGCGGGAGGGGCAATTACCGCGCTCTTTCCTCAAAGCACCTCCCTTAAAAGGCTTCATCCCTTCCGGTCCCCGGACTCCGGACCCAGGTCTTTAATCCCCAGGCCTACCAGCAGCGCCGCCACCGGGGTTATATGCAGGAGCAGGCGGTCCAGGGTGGCCCGGACGTAGTTGTGGAACTCCGCCGCCGAAGTGGGGGCCACGGCGTAGGCCAGGATGACGGCCAGGAGATTGCCCCCGAGGAACAGGGCCAGGAACAGGCGGGAGGAACGCCACAGGCGTGGGCCCGAAAACCAGAGAGCCAGCAGCACCGCGGGCCACAGCAACCCGAAATAATAAGGGTGGGCCAGGCCCTGGGCCAGGTAGACCACGGCCTCCAGGAGCTGCTGCGGGTAAAAGTTCCGGATGTGGTCCGCCCCGATCTCCAGGTTTTGCTGCATGGAGAACAGGCGCCAGGGGAGATAACCCGCGGCCAGCCCTGCCAGGGGGAGGCCCAAATGCCCCAGGCTTCTCAGCCACCCCAGGGGGCGCAGCCACAGCAGGGTCAAGGCCGCGGCCAGGATGACGGTGGCGCCCAACATCGGACCCTCATACTTACACCAGGCCATGCCGGCGAGCATCACCGCGGCCGCACTCAGGCTGCCCCGGGGCGAGCCGCCGGTGAGCCAGAGGTAAGTGAGGCCCGCGGCCCCCAGGGTAAAGTAGGTCAGGGCCAGGTCGGCGTAGGCAATATAGAGGTGGACGATGAACACGGTGCCGTTGGCGGCGAAAAAGGCGGTGAGACCCAGGGCCTGGCTCCGGGTGAGCTCCAGCCGGCGGGCCAGGGAGTAGAGCAGGGTTAGCAGCAGGGCCCCCCACAAGGGAAAGACCAGGTTGACGAGATAGTCGTTCACCTGTCCCAGACAGAAGTAAAGGTAGGTGAGCAGGAGGGGCACCAGGTTGGGGTAATAGTTGTGGGCGTCGATGCAGGTCAGGTCCACGCTCCGGGCCAGATAAAAGACCCGGGCCTTGCAGCCCCAGGTGGCGATGGCGTCCCAGGCCCACATGGGATAAAGGCCCGCCCGCAGGCCCGCAAAAATAAAGAGCGTGGCCAGCAGGCCCAGAAAGAGCCAGTCCCAGCCGCCAAGGCCGGGGCGGAGACCGGAACTGAGGGCGCGGCGGTCCGCGGTTAGGGCCGCACGCCCCCGGGGGGTAAGGAGCAGGGCGGCGCTCAAAACCAGCAGGGGCGCCAGGATGAGGGCCAGGCTGAAGGAGAGGCCCCGCCAGGAGAGGGCCAGCATCCAGAGGGTCAGGAGCAGGACGCCGGTGCCGAAGCTCAGGGCGGCTTTCTCCCCGGAAGTGAAATCCCGGGGGGCCGGGGCCAGGACGGCCAGCAGGGCGTAGCCCGGGAAAAACACCGCCCCCAGGCCCAGCAACAGACGCAGCAAGGCCGAGGCGGTCTCAATCATAAAAACCCCACTTGAGCAGGTCGTGGTTCACCCGGAAGGCCAGACCGGGTCCGGGGAGTTCCACCTGGCGGAAGGCCGGGGAGAGCCGGGCCGCGGCCGCCCCCGGCCCCAAAGGCTGCCGCCGGTCCCGGATCACCAGGAAAGAAGCCTTCTCCTGGTGGATGAGGTAAAAAAGAAAGTCGGCCGGCACCCGGGGCGACAGGAGGATATGCCGCCGGGGGGTAAGAAAATAACGGGCTTCGATTTCCTTGCCAGCTTCGTAATTATCCAAAAAAACGTAGGTGGCGTTCTCGGGGATGAGGCCGGCCAGGGATTGCAGCCAGTTATAGAGCGGGTCTTCCTGCCGGATGGCGGCGCCCACCTCGCCGGCGGCCAGCCTCCGGGCCAGGTCCCGGGCCTCGGGGGCGAAGAAAAAGCCTAGCCAGAGTACCTGGAGGCCCCAGACGACGAGGACGGCCCTGATTATCCAGGTCTGCCATGTTCCCGTTTGCTGCATAGTTGATCAGGCCGACACCATTAGGGGTGAAAAGGGGAAAATGGTATGGAACCTCTATTTTTTCATCTCCTTGGCGCCGTTTCCCTTTTAACCTTATGCCTTTTCTCTTTTTAGTCCCAGAAGCGGAACCGGATGATGTGAAAGATTGCGGCGATGCCGTCCCGCCAGGTGATTTTTTTGCCGTGGGCGTAGTCCCGGCCGTGGTATTGGATGGGGACCTCGTAGATGCGCCATTTCCGCTTGGCGATCTTGGCGGTGAGCTCCGGCTCCACCCCGAAGCGGTCGGATTTGATCAGGATGTCTTTTAAAACTTCGGCCTTGAAAACCTTGAACCCCACCTCCATGTCGGAAAGATTCAGGTTGGTGAACATATTGGACAGGGTGGTGACCATCCGGTTGCCCATGTAGTGCCAGAAGAACAGCACCCGGTGAGGCCGGCCGCCCACCATGCGGCTGCCGTAAACCACGTCGGCCACATTCTGCTCGATGGGCTCCAGCAGGGCCGGGTAATCCCCCGGGCGGTATTCCAGGTCCGCGTCCTGGATGATGACCACGTCGCCCGTCACTTGGGCGAACCCGGTGCGCAGGGCCGCGCCCTTGCCCTGGTTGCGTTCGTGGTAGAACACCTTCACGTTTTCGTACTCCTGGGCCAGCCGCCCCAGGATTTCCCGGGAACCGTCGTGGGAAGCGTCGTCCACCGCGATGATTTCTTTATCGTAGGGGGTAAGCTGCACCAGGCGGAAGATTTCTTCCAGGGTGTCTTTTTCGTTGTACACCGGGATGACGATGCTAAGCTTCATGCAATTGCGCTCCTCGAGTTAATCTTTTAATTATATACCTCAGTTATGGTAAAGATGTTAGTTTTTTTCTATCTGGGGATCAGGCTTCCGGTAGGGGCGGGTTTAAAACCCGCCCGGCAGCACCGGCGAGACCCAGGTGCCGACAATTCTTTCATCTATGGGTGAGCAGTAAGGCTAGTCTTACGCGCCAAATAATTTCGCCTGCATCTTCGGGACCGGGTTAATGGTGCGTAAG
>JBGPBR010000071.1:0-8087 GCA_041481325.1 Desulfobaccia bacterium | reverse complement strand
TTTATTTTTTATAAATTTCCACCCCAATGCTTCTGTATTTCCTGATGATATAATAATCAATCCATTATGAATAATTAGCTTTGAGAGGTCTATTATAAATTTTTCCGGACTATAAGTGTGTTCAATAATGTCAAATGCGGTAATAACATTATATTCGGTTGCTAATTTGTCCAGATGATCTATATCTTCTGCAATAATTTGTATTCCTTTTGCATTGGCAACTTGGATTGCCCTCTTGTTAATTTCAATACCATGACGCCTCCATGAAGAACCAAGAGACTGCAAAAAACTACCGTCCCAACAACCGACGTCCAAAATTTTTCCCGGGGCCACCAATGAATCCAGGTGGTTTTTCGCCAAGAGCCAATCCTTGCGACGGGCGACATTAATGTTCCAATCGGCAGTGGTTCTGTCTTTATACAGTCTATCTAATTTACTTTTCGGGGGACAAGGCCATCGGAAGCAGAGATGACATTCGTTACAACCATACAAACCCGCATCGTTTAGAATATCACCGGGATAGATTCCTATAGTATATGGATAAGAACAGATCTCTCCGATAAAATGTATATTACGGTTGGAACAAGAAGGACATTTCATATTCAATTTTTCTTTACAATAGAACAAAGTGGTTTTGCGGGAACCCCGACAACAATGGTATTCTCGGGGACGTCTTTGGTAACCACACTTCCCGCACCAATAATTGAGCCTTCACCTACCGTGACTCCGGGCAAAATGATTGCTCCCGAACCTATCCATACCCTGCTTCCGATTTTAACTTTTTTCTTTATGAGAGTTTCACCGTATATATAGGCCCTTGGGTCATGAGTATAACTGGTAATAATGGCATGCGCGGCAATAATTGCATGGTCTCCTATTTCAACCTCTCCACCCCCCCAAATATGAACAAAATCTGCAATGGAAACACTATTCCCAATTTTTACATACTCAGGGAAATATATTACCACATTAGGATATATATTGGTTTTTTCACCCAGTGAATTCAATCTGGCTTTCCACAAGGCTCGCCGGAAAAGTAACGTAAGAATATTAATATATTTTCTAAATGGTTGGTAACAGAAAAAGACAGCCTTTATTGGATAATATATAAACAAAAATAATATCTTATGCATATTAATTAAAAAAGATGACCTATCAGAGGACCAGTTCAGCATGGTAGCCATCAAAATATAATATTATTTATTTATCCTAATTGTTTTCAAAATGATCGATAACCTACCTTCTCCAAGGGCAAACCAAGTCAAGGTAATCAACAATAAGAAATTAATTATAAAACTAAATACAGTTGATAAAGTAAAAATATTAACTATAAAAAAGGAGAAGAGCAACAGAGATATCGGCAGAAATATGTTCCTGATTATTGATGCAATATCTATCATTAGAACCTGCCTTGCTATTAGAAAAATTACACCAAGTTCCAAAGAGCAACTAAGGTTAGCCAAGGCTGCCCCTCGCAGCCCTAAGACTGGACTCAGAATTGATATTAAACCTAACATCAATAAAGAGCCACCGATATTGGCCAGGGCCGGCAATTCAGGACGCCCTAAGCCAAAAGCGATGTAATACCCCGGGGTAAAAATGGAAAATAACGCATATGCCAGGACTAGGATATCGAAGACACTGCTGTATGCGAGAGAGAACTGCGGGGAGATCCAGACACTGAGAATCCACTTGCTCCAGAATATCAACACGATGCCAATGGTTGCCATCAAGCACCCCATGAGCCTCAAGAGATGCAAGAAGACTTTGGCGATTTCCGATTTTTTGCCGTAGGCCTGATAGCTGCTGGCAAAGGGCACCAGCACCTGGGTAGCCGAACCGGCCAGGGCGTTGAGTCGGGCCGCCACCCCGGTGCAGATCGCATAAGCACCGGCCGCCGCCGGTCCCAACAGCAGCCCCACCAAAATCCGGTCGGCTTGGGTGAACAGCAGGCTCCCCAGTCCGGATATCCAGGCGAAAAATGAATATCCCAGGATTTCCCGGGCCATGGCCCGGTTGAGAGAGAAATACAGGGAAAAAGCCCTGACGGCGCGCCAAGCGAGCAGAAGTAGAATGACCAGGAAGGCCAGATTGATCAGTACCAGGGAAAAGGCCAGGGGGACGATACCTCCGCCGTGCCAGCCGATTATCAAGGCGGCGCCCAGGAGGCAGGCGCTCTGGGCCACATCCACCCCGCCCACCACCTTATGGCAAACCAGTCCGAAGAGGATCCCTTTGGGCAACTGGGTGAGGAAGGTGGGGGCAATGCCGCAGGAAATAACCACCAGGGCCCGGGACAGTTGCGAACTGTCATAGGGATGAGGCGCCAGCAGGCCGCTGATCCAGTGGCGCAAAAAAAACAGCAGCACTCCGGTCACCAGGCCGGAGGCCAATAGAAACAGGAAGCCGAAGCTTACCACCGCGGAAATTCTGGTCCCGGCCTCCTCGGCCACCGCAAACTCGGAGACATACTTGGTGACCCCCGCCCCGATGCCGAAATTGGCCAGGCTGGCGAAGCCGGCAATGGCCGCCAGGATAGTCCACAGACCGAAAACTTCGGGCCCCAAGGCATGCAATACCAGCGGAGTCAGCACCAGGAAGAGCAGACTTTGGAGCCCCAGATAAAAGACGTTGGCCAGTCCCGCGCCCGATACCTGGCGCAGTGATACGAGTCTGGAACCGGCCGGCTCAAGTACTGGCACCTTGGTCATGAAATCACACACTGCTGCGACCGGATGAAACCCCGGATCCAGTCGTCTGAATGCTAGGTAATAAGGTTCATTTTTAGTTATTCTGAGCCGCCGCAGGCCGTGAAAAATCTCATGGCTACCGAAGGTCTACAGACCTTGGCCCCTGGCTCAAGAATAAAAGGATAGGGTTACATCGGTGAGAATAATGCTTAATTATTTAATGGTCGCCGGGGATAAATTAAATCTTTAATGGAGATTATTATGGTTCGGCATAATACCCCTTGTAGTATCTGGAATAATATTTGTAGTACTCGTAATAGCCGCCATAACCGATTTTCCCTTTGTGAGCCATGTTTAACACCACCCCCAGGATATTGGCCTGCGCCTGGTTGAGCAGATTAATGGCCAGCTTGGCGGCATCCCTGGAGGTGTGATGATTGCGCAGCACCAAAACGGTGCCGTCCGCAATTTGAGAGATTACCCGGCCGTCGGCAAAGCCGATGATGGGAGGGACATCGAAGACGATGTGATTAAAGTCCCGGCGGAGCTCCTCCACCATGTCCTTAAAGGCCTGGGAGATCAACAGTTGCACGGGGTTTGGCGGAGTCGGGCCCGCGGGAATAAAAAAGAGGTTGGGGATGGGGGCGGGCCGGATCACTTCCGCCAGGGTAGCGCTGCCGGTAAGAAAATTGGACAACCCCGGTTGGTGAGATTCATGAAAAACCTGGTGAACCCGCGGCTTCCGCAAGTCACAGTCGATTATCAGAACCTTATGGGACTTATCCATGGCCATGGCCGTGGCCAGATTGAGGGACAGGGTGGTCTTGCCTTCCTGGGGGTTGGGGCTGGCCACCAGGAGCGTCCGGGGCGGCCCTCCCGAGGTGGACAGCATTAAGGAGGTGCGCACGTGACTGATGGACTCTCCCAACATGGACTTGGGTTGTTCAAAGGTGAGCATTTCCACCTGGCCATCTCCGTCGGTCTCTATTTGCCTGCGGTTGGGATTGAAGAGGGGCACCACCCCCAGGGAGGGAATCTGGCAGATCCGCTCCATTTCTTCGGTGCTCTTGATCGAGTTATCCAGATGCTCCACCAAGAAGGCCAGGCCGATGCCGCCGATCAAGCCGATTAGCATCGCCAGGGTCAGGTTCTTGGCTTTATTGGGTTTAAAAGGGTATTTCGGGAGGTCGGCCGGCTGGATCAGGGCCGCATTGCTGGCCACCATGGTGCTGGCCACACTGGCCTCTTTCATCCGGACCAGCAGGGCATCGAAAAGCTGCTGGTTGGTTTGCATGTCCCGTTTGAGGATATGGTGCCGCACCAAATGGTCTTGCAAGGAGATGACCTTATTTTTCTGGTAGCCGATCTCTTCCTGCAGCAGGTTTTCGGCCCGTTTCGTGACTTCATAATCGGCCTTGACGCTTTTCAATACCCGCTGCACTTCGCCGTTCAGCCGTGACTGCAAGCCCTTGAGTTTCTTCTCTTCCGCCTGATATTGGGGATGATTCTTGGCGAAAACCGTCCGCAGGCTCCCCAGCTTGGCCTCTTGCTGAATAAATTCCTCGCGCAATCTGAGAATCAAGTGGTTGTTGGTTACCATCGGGGCGTCCACCCCCTTTTCGACCAGCTGGCGATACTGGGCTTCCTTACCGGCTCTTTCGGACTGGGCTGCGGTTAAGACCCGGTTCAACTCCACAAATTTCTTCACCACCACGTTGTCTTCCCCCTCCAAAGACAGAAATTCTTCTTTTTTCCCATGTTGATAAAGATTCTGTTCGGAGGTCTCCACTTTGTGCGCCAGCTTTTGCAGTTCTTCCTGCAGCCATTCTTTTACCAGGGAGTAGGAGTGGCTGCGGGTTTCCATGGAAAACTTCAAGTATTCCCGGTAAGCGGCGTTGGGAACCTGCATGGCCAGGTTCTTGTCAGGGGAATTAAAGGAGATTTCCACCAAGTAAGAATTTTTAATCGGGACAATCTCCAGGTTCGCCACCAGGCTTTGGGCGATGGCGGCATCAATTTCCTGGGGGCTGAGTTTGGGCTCGCCCTCCTGCAATTTCTTGAACCTGGGGTTCTCCCTCAAATTCAGGGCTCCGACGATCTTCTGCGCCAGGGGGAAACTGCCCAACAGCTTATACTGAGTTTCATAAAACCTGGACAAGGTTTCGCCGCTGGCAATGGCAGCCAGGGGATCGCGTTCGGCCACGACACTGGCGGGATTGTCCTGGATGATTTGGACCGTAATGGTGGACCGGTAAATGGGGGTTTTCAGGAAAGTGTACAGTCCCACCAGGAGCACGACCATCCCCCAGCATCCAAAGATCCACCACTTTCTCTTGACCAGAATATGCCAGTAGTCGGTGAGGCTGCGGTACTGGATGGATTCGTAGCCATAAGAGTTTTCATTCGGGAAGGGCTGCAAGGTCTGGCTGGCGTGAAGGGAAATGCCTTTCTGGTCATGATGTTCCATAGGGTCAACTCTGCCTCATCGGGGAAGTCGTCAAATTCAGCCGGAAAATGTCAGGGTACAAGACCGTAGCTCATCCCGAAAGAGCCGGGCATCAGGGTTTTGAAGTTATAGAGGAATCTCTTGAAACCGCTTTCCGCGACAAAAATCACGTCATTTTCCTGGAGAGTGGGGTCGGGGTCCTGCTCTGAGGTCACCCGCTTTAAATTAACCGGGAAAGTCAGGCGCTGGCCCTGGGCGTCGAAGCGTAGGATGGAGATGTTGTCCGAACCGAACATGGGGTCAATACCTTCGGACAGCGCCAGGGCTTTGGACAGGGTGATATTATCCTTGACGGGGATCTGGCCGGGTTTTTTGACCGCCCCCAGGACCGAAGCGGTCTGGGCCGGCGGGACATACACCACGTCGCCGTTTTTGATGGGCAGGTTCAGCTTCATGTCTCCGGCCCCCAGCAGGCGGCGCAGATCGATGACCGTGGTTTCGGTGGTGGTCGCGGGGCCGGATCTTCCCTGGGTGGATTTGGCCAGGGCCGAAGCACTCTGGTTGCGAATCACGTGGACCACATCCCCGGCCTTGTCCGTCAGGCCGCCGACCTTGCCCAACATTTCCAGCAAGGTGCGAGGCCCGATGACTTCATAGGAGCCAGGACTGACCACCGCGCCGGTGACCATCACCCGCTGATGACGATATTCCTTGACGAACACGCTGATCTGGGGATTTACGAAAAACCCCTGGTCAACATACTGCTTTTTTAGCCGGTCTTCAATGGCCTTGGGAGACAGGCCGTCAACCCGGACGTTGCCCACCAGGGGCAGGCTGATCTCTCCGGAACCGCTGACCCGCGTCTCCCTCAGTAATTCATCCTGTCCGTAGAAGGAGATTTCCAGCAGATCCTCCGGCCCCACCTCGTAATCCTGGTAGCTGGAGATGGTGGTCTTGCCCAGCAGCGGCAACAGCCGGTCCTGCAGTTGATTGCGTTCCTCTTTGGGTTGCTGGGCGATCGCTCGTTGGTACGCGGTGTCCTTGCCCTGGCCGCCACAGGCAGGGACCAGGAGCGCCAGGGCCAAAAACAGCCTGTAATAGCCTACCATGGTGTGCTCTCCGGGGGCGTTTCGGGCCTTTAAATACTGGCCGACTTTCCAAGCTGCCAAGCCGGTCAAAATACCGCGGGGCAGACGCCTTCGCTATCGCTTTTTAGGATTAAAGCTTGAAGTGAAATTTCGAGTCCTTTTGAGACTCCTTAGAAATTTTTTATCAAAATTCCCCCCCAATTGCAAAAGCTAATTTACTGGACAAGTTAGTAGTTGTAATAATTGCATAATTGGGAAGGGCAAATTTTGACAACATAATCTATAATAATATCAACGACTAACTCAAAGGACCATTCAATAACGAGGGGACCAAGGTTTTTCTTGCTTAGCCGCTCGGGAGGTTTTCCTCTCACCGCGCTGACCGCCGGCCCCCGCAACCATCGCCGGTTTTGCCGCCCCTGCGGCCCCGGGCGCCAAGGTCACGGCGCCTTCGACGAACCCGAACTAAAGGCCCGACTTAAGGAAAAAAATCAGCCGCGGGTTTAAAGAAATCTTTATCCTTTACTTGGAATCCGAATACCTATATTTTTACCCCTATTTAAAGGAAAAGAATGGCAAGCCTGATGGAACTTTGGTCCGATGCGGGTCAACCCTTAGTCTAATTGACGGTATTGCATCGAGCGCGGATTAATCAAGTGGTTTAATCACTTGGGAAAGTTACGAATCATCATGCCGGGTCTTATGAACTGCCACCTGGTCCGTGGATTCTTCCTGGCCTTCCTCCTCTTGGCTGCCGGGTGCGTTAAGGTAGGGCCGGACTTCGTGAAACCTGAAGCCGACCTGATGCCCAATTGGCTGGAGGCGGGGGAATATCGGCAGGTAACCGCGAAGGCCGAGGATTACCGGGACTGGTGGCGGGCCTTCACCGACCCCGTCCTGGATAAACTGGTTCAGACCGCCTACCGGCAAAACTTGCCCTTGCGCATTGCCGGGGTGCGGGTCCTGGGGGCCAGGGCCCAACTGGGCGTGGCGGTGGGCGAGCTCTATCCCCAATCCCAAAAAGCCGTGGGCTCGGTGCAAAAAGAGCGCCTTAGTGAAACGAGTCCTTTGACTGCCCCCGGTTCGCCGGATAACTTCTGGGGATCCCAGACGGGGCTGACCGCCAGTTGGGAAATCGACTTCTGGGGCAAGTTTCGCCGGGCAGTGGAGTCCGCCGACGCCGGCCTGCTGGCCGCGGTGGCCGATTATGACCACGCCCTGGTCACCCTCACCGCCGACGTGGCCAATTCCTACATCCGCCTCCGGACCCTGGAAAAGCGGCTGGACATTGCGCGCCAGAACGTGGAGGTCCAGAAGCAAAGCCTGCGCATTGCCCGGGCCAGATTTGAGGGCGGCACCACCTCCAAGCGGGACGTGGAGCAGGCCCTGACGGTGCTGGAGAGCACCGAGGCCACCATCCCCACCCTGGAGAGCCAGTTGCGCCAGACCCAGAACGCCCTCTCGGTCCTCATGGGCATGCCGCCCCGCGACCTGGGGGAACTCCTCGGGTCCAAATCGGAGATCCCCGCACCGCCGCCCCAGGTGGCCATCGGCATCCCGGCGGACCTGCTGCGGCGACGGCCGGATATCCAGAGCGCCGAGTGGAAGGCCGCGGCCCAATGCGCCCAAATCGGGGTGGCCAAGGCCAACCTCTATCCGGCCTTTTCCCTGAGCGGCACCTTTGGATTCCAGGCCAGTGACGTGGGAGGGTTCGCCCTGGGGGATATGTTCCTGTGGAAGAGCCGCACCGGCACCTTCGGGCCGTCCTTCCAGTGGAACCTCTTTAATTACGGCCAGATCACCAACCAGGTGCGGTTCCAGGACGCCCGCTTCCAGGAATTGCTCATCGCTTATCAGAACACG
>JBGPBR010000070.1:0-8150 GCA_041481325.1 Desulfobaccia bacterium | reverse complement strand
TTGTCGGTCGACCGCCAGTATTCCATGAGGCCTTTTTCATAATCAAAGCGGTACTCCTTCACCACCCGGCGGCCCCGGTACCACAGTTCTTCCCGGAAAACCAACGGCAGCAAACGTCCGTCCTTCAGGACCATCTCGGTGTGGTAGCGCTCGGGCAGCCAGCGGCTGAGCAGGGCCCACACCCCCTTGGCGGAGCCGGTGAATTCCGCCAGGTACCGCCCCGGGCCAATTTCCTTGAAGCTCAGTTTGGCCAGGCCCACTTCCTTCCAGACCCCCAAACCGATGCGGTAAGGCAAATCCTCCTGCACCGGGGCGCCCCAGGCGGCCCCGAGCGGCACCGCCCACAGGAGCAGTATCACCAGGATGACTTTACTCAGGGGCATCAATCTTCATCTTCCCCCGGGTTCTTAGGGGGGCTCCAGACGCCGGTGTAAAAACGGGAAGCCCACCATTTCTGGAGGTCTTCAGGGGTTTCGGGCTCCACCAGTTCATACTGATAATCTTCTATCAATTTGACCAGGCGCTGGTGGGCCGCGTTAACCTGCTGCATGCGGGCCCGGTATTCCGCCTCGGCCCCGGCGGGGGCCCGGTCCGGATGCCAACGCCGGGCGGCCCGGCGGTAAGCGGTCCGAATTTCCTTGCGGCTGGCCTTGAGACCCAGGCCCAAGATCTCGCGAGCTTCTTCTACGGTCATCGCGGTCCCTGTCGGTCCTTCGGTGGCGGGTTATCAAGACGCAAGACCCCGGTCCCGAAAAGCTTTTCAAAGGGGACGCCCAGCGCCCCATCATCTTGGGATTGGCGGCGCCGGCGTCTCGCCGCGGCTCTATGGGCGGGTTTCAAACCCACCCCTACCGGGACTGTCACGCTAACGCTCCATGAGCCCCAAGGGCTCAGAACGATGGATGATAATTTGCGGATGGCAGGCACGGAGGCCCGCCCTACCGGTTATTTTCAGATAAGAGCCTGCGGCGGCATCAGGCGGCGAACGCCGCGCCTCAATTTTTTCTATTATATCCGGATTCCGCGGCCGGGGAAAAATTAATTAACCACAACTCCGGGTGGGGAGCCTCGCCCTTAAAGAGCCACGCACCATCATCACCGCCTTGTCATCTCCCGCCAACCGTGTTAGGTTATAAAGAATTCGACGTCCTGTGCCGTTCTTGCCCGAGTCCGGGGGCGCCGCCCCGGGGAAGGTCAAGAGGGAGCTTTGGCGCCGCGAGTTTCGAGGCTTACGGAAGCTCCAGGCTGGATGCGGGCCGGCATCATCCGGGGCCAGGGCCGGCGATACCCGGGCGGTTTCTGGGGGCGCGTCCTGCGCCCCGGTCTTGCTGCGAAACCAGCACCTTGCACCGCTCTTAAGACTTGAGGTTCGGGGATACATTTTTTGCTGATAGCTGACCGCTGACCGCTATTTCAAAGAAAGGGGAAGCAAGGATTCCATGACTCCAAAAAAGCCCAAGGGCATGCCCGCCGCGGAGCTGGACCGTACTCTGGACCGGCTCACCGACGAAATCATGGCGCAGCATCGCGAGCTGGACCGGATGGTGATCGTGGGCATCCGCACCGGCGGCGCTTTCCTGGCCCAGCGCCTGGCCGACAAGATCGCCCGGCTCACCTCCGGCCCGATCCGGGTAGGGGTGCTGGACATCACCCTCTACCGGGACGATTGGACCCAGCTCAGCCACAAGCCCCTGGTGGGCAAGACCGAACTGCCGGGCTCCATCGACGACCAGGAAGTGGTGCTGGTGGACGACGTGCTGTTCACCGGCCGCACGGTGCGGGCGGCGCTGGACGCCCTCATCGACTACGGCCGGCCCCGGCGCATCGAACTGGCGGTGCTCATCGACCGGGGCGGCCGGGAGTTGCCCATCCAGCCCGACTACGTGGGTCGAACCCTGAAGCTGCCCTCCGGGCAGCGGGTCAACGTTTACCTGAAGGAGATGGGGCGGCCCGACGAAGTGGCCATCGAAGCGGTGCCGCCGGAACGGGGATGACCGAGCGCCGGGATAAGTCGAAAAGCTGCGCCCCAACCGGGATGCCGCCCCTGACGCCGGAGGCCGCGGCTGAGCTCCAGGCCCAGTTGGACCGGGTGGCCGCGGCCCTGGAAGCCGGCCAGGACCCCACCGCCCTCCGGGAGTTGCTCACTGCCAAACCCGGGGATGCCGCCTGGGACCTGCACCTGATCGCGGCCTTGGGGGCCAGGCGCCATCCCGCGGTTCCAGGTCTTTTGGCCGCGCTTTTCGGGCATGCCCCGGACAAGCTCCGGCGCAAGGCCCTGAAGCGGGCCTTTCACAACCTGAAGACCCGGGGGGTGCCGGCGCCGGACGACCTCCTGCCCCGGGAGGAAGCAACCGTCGGCGCGCCTCGCCCGGGGGCCATCGCCGCCCTGATCTCCCCTGTCTTCCGCAACGGCGACAGCTACGTCATCTTGGAAGGCCCCCCGGAAATCCTGGGCGGCAACTTCCTGGTGTCCCGGATCAATGACCGCACCGGTTTCCAGGAATGCCTGCTTCTCAACCTGAAACGCAAGCAGCAGGAGGAACTTTGGGACCACTTCCGGCAGCAAGGCTTGTTCCAGTGGTTCCCGGCGCCCGGCGCCTACGCGGTGCGCCTGCTGGAGGAAGCTTACCGGGCGGCGCCCCAGGCGGAAACGGGGGCCGGCCGCTACGCCTCCCTGCGGGACCAGATCCGGCGCCATTGGGGCTCCCCCGAAGATGCGCCGGACCTCGAGGAGGCGCTCCCGGAACCAGGCCCCGGGGAGGCGGGCCGTCTCCTGGAGCAAGCCCCGCAGTTGGTCACGGCCACCTTGTTTCACTCCTGGCTCCCGTCCCCGGACGAAATCTTGCCCTGGCTGGATAAAATCAAGGAGGTCCAGGAAAGCCCTCTGGTCCTGTCGGAGGTGCAGCGCCAGGTCCGCCTGGACGCGGTGGTGGATGAGGCCACCCGGGCCCTTTATCCCCCGGAGCAGCGGCCGGACTGGCGCCGGCGCCTGCTGGCCATGGCTTATGGCCTGGATCTCCTGGGCCGCCGGGAGGAGGCCCGCATCGCGGCGGCGGCCGCGGCCGAACTGGCCGGGGAGCGGGGTCTGCTCACCGGCGAGAATCCCTTTCTCAAGGCCCTGGTACAGTTCGCCTTGCGCCTGGCCTGGGAGGCCAGGGAAAAGCCGAGAGACGCCGGGCCCACCCCGGGGCTGGTGGCCCCGCCCACCGAGTCTCTGATTATCCGGGGATAAATCATGCTGGAAACCCTGGCAGTGAAGACCGGCAGCCGCACCGAGTTCCTGGACCTGACTTCCCGGATTCAGGAGGTGGTGCGCCGGAGCGGCGTCGGCCAGGGCCTGTGCCACCTATTCGTGGCCCACACCACCGCCGGGTTGACCATCAACGAAAACGCCGACCCCAGCGTCCAGGCCGACATCCTCATGGTCCTGAACCAGATCATCAGCGACCGGGAAGCCTACCGCCACCTGGAAGGCAACTCCCCGGCCCATATCAAGGCATCCCTGGTCGGCTGCCAGCTCGCGGTCATCATCAGCGACGGGCGTCTCCTCCTGGGCACCTGGCAGGGCATCTTCCTGTGCGAATTCGACGGTCCGCGGACCCGCAAGGTCCACCTCAAAATCGTGGCTGACTGAATGGGAAAAAGAAAAGATTTCTTGGTTGAAACCAAGCTTGAGGGCCGCCCCCTGGCCGACTACCGGAAAGGTGCGGCCCCGATTCAGGACCGGTACCTGCTCAAGGACTACCTGGAGTATACTCACATCGAAAAAGGCTTGCTGGTGCCTTACGACGCCGGGTACCCCCTGATCGAGCCCCGAGAGCTTTTGCCGTCCTTTGAGAAGACTTTCTCGGAGTACAAACACCTGCCGAGCTTCAGCATGGTGGTCTTTAACCGGACCCTGTCCTACCAGGAAGAAGTGTTTCAGTTCGACCTGCTGCATCCTATCCTGGAAGGGGAAGGCAGGAAACGGCCCGGCCGGGGAAACCTGGACCGGCTCCTCCCTTACTTCGACCGGGACCTGCGGGCTCAGGTCAGGCAGCGCTTCGCCAGCCGGGACCTCACCGATCTGGCCCATTACCAAGACTTGCTGGAGTACTTGGTCCACATGGACCGGGCACACGTAATCGCCAGGGATTCCGCAGGCGATTTCCGTCTCCTGGGGGTGTATGCTTCCTTCCCGTCGGACCTGGACACGGAACTCAAGGCCCTGGGCCGCCGTCTGGGCAAGTTTAAGGAACTAGACAGCGCCGGATACGAACGGGAGCGTGACTTTGTCTACCAGTTCCTCATGGAACTCTACGGCTTCCCCATCGCCGCGGAACGCCGCACTTCCGCGGCGCTGTTCGCCCGGCGTTTGAGCCGTCTGAAGGAGCAATATCTCATCAAGGTTCTGGGGGCCTCCGACCGCACCATCACCAGTCTCTGCGGCTTTGACCAGAAAAGGTATCCCCTGGTGGAGAAAATTGCCCTGATTTCCCTGCCGGCGGGACTGGCCGAAGCCAACCCCCACCTGGCCGCGGAAGGGTTTTACCTGGACCAGAAGCGCCGGGTGGTAATCTTTAAGGTAACCTACCAGCAGCACAACTATAACCCGTACAACGTACTGGAGGACCGGGCCCTGTCGGTGCTCAAGCAGGAGCTCATCCACCCCCGGCACGGGGGCCGGGAGCCGGGCCTCAACATCCTGAAGGACACCAGACGTTCTCTGAAGGAGCTCACCGACATCGTCCGGGGTGAACATATCGGCTCCATCGCCTACAAACGCAGCGACCTCATCACCTCCACCAAGACCCATGAAGACCGCCTGAAGTTCCTGTCCGCCTGGCTGGCCAAGAACCGGCGTCGCCTGGGCACTTACAGCGCCGAGACCTTCGAGGCCGCCAAGAAGGTGCTGAACAGCTACCTCCTGAACCGGGAATACCGGGAAACCTTCACCAAACATCCGGACCTGCACCGGGAGGTGCTGCAGCAACTGGCTTATCTGGATCAGGCCCAGCAATTGCAGCTCCTGGAGAAATTGTCCCACCCGGGCAAAAGCCGCGGCCTCGGCCCCAGCCGACGCCTGGCCCAGGCCGTGGCCTTCCTGGAGGAGAAAAAGGCGGAACTGCCCTACTTTTACCCCGACCTCTTTGCCAAGTGCCTCAACCTCTGGGACCAGCTCCTTAATTATCCTTATTTCAAGATGTTGACACCCCTGGCCGCGCCGCCGGCAAGCCCGTTCCGCCGGGGGGTCTGGGAGATGCTGGCCCGGGGCCAGCAATTGGTGGCGGGCTTACAGCAGCAGCACCGCCTGGTCCACACCGAAGTCAGCCGGGGCACACCCTTCCCGGTCCTGGGCCCGGACCAGCCCAGGCCCCCCTCCCCTTCCACTACTCGCTAACTCGATCATATCGTTACTGTTTACAAGTCCGGCGATAAGTATCGATATTGGCAAGTTAGTCGCGATAAGCATACCCGGGGATAATTTTAGGGGTGGATGGCCAACAAAAAAGGCAGGGCCGTGGCTGACCCTGCCTAATTTAATGTTTTTTTCATTTGCTTACAGTTGGCGGCGCCGCCAGGTCGCGCCAGCCAGGCCCAGGAGGCCGGTGCCCAAGAGCAGCAAGGAGCCGGGTAGTGGGACATTGGCGTGGTCAAACTGCGTATCGTTGCCGCAGGTTTCGCCGCCCCACAGGAAATCGAAGTGATTCCAGGAGCCGTCGCCATTGACGCCCGTTAAGGTGATGGTGACCAGGTAGTTCGCAATGAGGTCCGGATCGGCAACCCAGCTCACACTCCCCCCAAAGGTGCTGTAGGAGTAACCGCTCCTCAACAATACGGGGATATCCGCCGGGGAGTGACTACCGCCCGGGTTGGGATTGTTGTTCCGGTCGTATTTCGCCCCGTACCCGCCATAGTTAAACGGAGGATCATTGGTAACATACCAATGGCTGTTGTTGCTGGCCCCAGCGAGGGTAAAAACCGTGCCCGCAGTGAAGGAGGAGTCACGGCGAGCATCGGTTTTCAAAACTATGCCGCTTTCCCAGACACCGTCCCGGTTCTTATCAATGCCCAGATCGGCAATATAATCGCCAGAAAATGCCGGGGTGCCGGGGTCATTGGTGTGAATGGCGATGGTCACATCAGTGCCGTTCCAGGTCACCGAGGTCTGTTTGATGTCATAATGATTGGCATCCCCAACGATGTCGAGCCATTGACCAGTATTGCTCTGCTGAACCAGCGTCTGGTCCAAAAAGGTAGTGGTAGTGGCCAATGCCAGGCCGGAGGCCAGCGTTATCATGAATACTGCCGCTATGGAGATTAAGAAGACATTTTTCATGGCCTTTACTCCTTTTTCTCTTCAGTCTCCCGGTAAGTACCGGTAAATAATTTATATTTTAATCTTGCTTGCTCAAAGTTTTGAGGGTTTAAGTTCCCCCTGTACTAAGAGGCCAGAACTGTTTTTCTCCACCGTCCGCTTTGTTGCACCTGCTGCACTCGCGCCGCGTCTGGTTTGAGCCTGAGGCGGGCTGGGAACAATCTGGACCGTTTCCTTCTTAAGCCTTGAGACCGTCAAAATAAGGCTAGCGTCTTGGGCCTCACCTCCTTTGATAAAAAAATAGTGCTAGTGACTCAAGGAGTTCGCCAAGAAAACTGTCTCACGACAGTTTCGGCATTTGAGTCCGGCTTCACAGCTGCCGGCACTGGTTTTGAGGGGCCCGTTGACTTGAGCCTTCAAGTCTGGGCTAAAGTGGGTAGTTTTTTCGGACGAAAAAAAACCGAGTTACCTTAACGAAAGTTTTAAGGCAACCCGGCTATCTCTCAGAGACCCGTGGCTTTCCGTCCCCGCCTCACGGCGGGTTTGGCTTTGTCTTGTAGGTTACAAGCTACATACTTTGGCAATAATGTCAAGAGTTTTTTTATAGAAAAATTAAAGCTAAGCAACAGAATATTATATTTCTTAATAACATGATTTACTTTGTTTGAATTATGGAACCATATTTTAAATTATGGACACAATATTAAATATTTGTCTTGTTTGTTGACAAGACATAAATAAGGGCTCCCCCTAACATCATACATAATGGCCGAGATTATGCCGCAGCCTTGGCCGCCGCGGTCAAAAAATGGTCTTGGGACCTTCGATCCCGGGTTCAATCCCGGAAAAGGTTTCTCTTTTTTGGGCCAGATCATCTTGTGGGAGGTAGGATGGCAAAAATTCCCCGCAAAATGTGTCTTTTTCGCAGATTTTGGACATACCAATCCTTTTGCGAACAGATTCTTCAAGGGGCGGCTACCTATAAACACCGGGATAGCCCCTCCCTATAGTCGTGCGCCAGAGAAAATGTTTATGTCAATTGCAGCAAAAAAATAGAGGATCACTGCTATATATAAACAGATTGAGACCTAATGATTAATTTTTTGATATCCTTACGTTATTCATCATCAAGCCAACCACGGATATTCCCCAGATAGCCGCTCCGAGCAGATGGCACTTGGAAGAGCGAGGTGAGGACCCGCCGCTGTTGCTGCTGCATGGCCTGGGGGCCTCCAGCTTTTCCAGGCGGCATAATCTTTCGCCCCTGGCGGGGCATTTCCGGGTGCTGGCCCCCGACCTCCCCGGCCAAGACCGCCTCCCGGCACCATGTGGACAACCGGGTGCAGCAGCGGGTGGGGGCCGCGGCCCGGGCCCTGGGTTACCTCCAGGCGGAAGTGGCCATGGGCATCCCGGTGAACATCAGCGGCAAGAGCATCTACTTTGACCGGCCCGCTCCGGCCAGGCATTAAGATGATTCGGGAACTAACATGGCCCTGCTGAATCCATATACTTCCCTGTGCGCGGTGGGTTTTCTGGCCCGGTTTTCTTACGCCCTGGCCCGGACCCCGGTGCTCCCCCTGTTCGCCCTTTACTTAGGGGCCGGTCCCGAAGCCATCGGCTTCATCGTGGGCATCTCCACGGTCACCGGCATCTTTTTCAAGTTGCCCGCCGGCGCCGTCTCCGACCTCATCGGCCGCAAGAAGACTTTGCTGGCGGGTCTGGTGGTCTTCGCGGTCATACCCTTCACCTACCTTCTGGTGCGCAACTATCAACTTCTCATCCTGATCCGGTTCCTGCACGGCTTCGCCACCGCCATCTATGGGCCGGTGGCCATGGCGGTGGTGATGGACGC
>JBGPBR010000069.1:0-8210 GCA_041481325.1 Desulfobaccia bacterium | reverse complement strand
GTCCGCTTCCCGGAGGTCGATTTTCTGCTGGGGGGTGCCCAGGTCGTACAGGCTGAGCGCAGCTTTGAGGTCCAGGTCAGAGTAGCGCCGGCTGACCCCGTTTCGGGTCAGGTCGATGGCCCCCTGCTCCACCCGAACGCTGGAAAATTCCACCTCCCGGAAGAGAAACCCGGCTATTCCCCCTACCCCCTGGGAGGGGGCCGCCTCCGACTCTTTGGGAGGCGCCAGCCGGCTGAAGTTCCAGCGGCCTTCCTTCTCCGCCAGGTAAAAGTGGGGACGGACCAGGGTAAGGTTGGCGACGATGGGATACAGAGCCGGGATGGACCGGAGCGACAGCCGCAGCTCCAACCGGTCCGCCCTGAACATCTCCTCGCCCTGGGGCCCGGTGAGGACCACGTCCTTATAGGTGAAGCCAGTGAGGGGATTCCCCGAGATTTCCTTTGCCGTGACCTTGCCGTTGATCTTGCTCTGCACCAGGTCCAGGAGCCTGGCGCCCCCCCAGTTCTGGAAGGCATCCGGTAAGAGGGCCCCCCTGGACTGGCCCCCCAAGGCCCCCAGCAGGACGGCAGTGTACAGAAAAATTCTGAGATGCCTCAGCATGGGCACGTCCCTTATCCCGCCTTCCCGGTCAAATCAATTGAAATGGCTTGTGAGTACTTACTTATTATTTTACCGAAAACCGAAAACCGTATTAAAAGCCGTAACCGATGGTAAAGTGGAACTGATAAGGATTATCCTGCTGGTAGTTGATGCGGTTCGTCGGGAACGCCACGTCCACCCCGATGGCCCCGATGGGGGAGAGATACCGCAGGCCCACGCCCGGGGCATATTTCAACTGTCCCAGGTCGATGTTCCTGACTTTAAGATAAACATTGCCGGCGTCCATAAACACCACCCCGCCGATCTTGTTCTTATAGATGGGCAGGGGCAAGGGGAAGCGACCCTCGATGCTGGCTTCGATTACCGCGTCGCCGCCGATGGGGTCGCCGCTGGGGTTGCGGGGGCCAAGGTAATCCAGCTTGTAGCCCCGGACGCTGGTGGCCCCGCCGCTGAAAAACCGCTTCTGGATGGGTATCTGGAAGGTGGTCTGCATGGGCTGAATCAGGCCGAACTTGACCCGGCCCGCCACCACGAAGCCGGACTCACCCAGGGCCTGGTACCGCTTGGCCTCCAAAACCGTCTGGGCGTACTGCAGCCCGGAGCCCAGGAAGGTGGGAGCCACTTGGTTGCTGAAGGTGATGATGCCGCCCCTGGTGGGTTCGATGTGACTGTCCACCGTATCCTGACGCAATCCGAACAACGCAAAAGAAGCCCGGTAGAGTTTCTCCGACTCCGTGCCCTGGAGGCGGATCAAGGTCTCCACCGGGATGCTGAAAGGCCGGGAAAACTCCAGCCCGTAGCCGAAATAGTAGCGAAAGTCCCAGCCCAGGTCGTGTTCCAGACGGGCCTGGGTAAAATAAGCCTGGTCGGTAAACCCGGGGAGATTCCGCCGCCCGGCGCCGCTCTGATGCACGAAGTCGAAGCTGCTGCCTAACACCACCGGGTTGGTAAAGGTTTCGGTGACCAGGTAGCCCAGGCTGGAATAGCGGCTGTCCAGGTCCAGAATCCGGCCGCCGCCCCAGAGGTTGCGGTAACGCCCCCCCAGGCGGGCCCGGATCTGGTCTTCATCCCCGTAGCCCGCGCCCAGCTTGAGGGAGCGCTTCTTCTTTTCCTCCACCTGGATAGTGATGGGAATCTGGCGCTCGCCGGGAGACACTTCCTCGGGGGTGAGCACCACGCTCTTGAAGAGATCGGTTTGGTAAAGCCGGCGCTGGGTCCTGAACAGCTCTTCCAAGGAGAAGAGGTCCCCCTCTTTAAAGGTCAACTTCTCCATGACGGCCTTGACCGGGGTCTCCAGCTTGTCCGCCTCCTTGAGCCTGGCGGGGCCGAAATAGGAAAGCGCTCCGGGCGCCACCGTGAGGCGCACTTCCGCGGTGTTCTTCTCTTCATCCAGCCGCACCTTGCCCGTCACCCTGACCCGGGGATAGCCGCGGTTGGGCAGGTAGTTGAGATAGAGATTCTTCAGGGTGTCGTAAGCCTTTTCCACGAAGCGGTCCCCCGGCTTCAGCGGCCATTTGCTCTCAAGCTCCGACAGGTCCAGCTGATTTTTGACTTCCACCTCCACCTTGGTGACCTCGACCCAGGGACCTTCTTCGATGACCACGGTGACGCTGGCGCCGCCGTCCGGCAGCAACTCGATCCCGGGCTCGATCTTGGTGTGGAAAAAACCCTGGCGCCGGTAAAAATCTCCCAGCCGGGCGAGGTCGTATTCCAGGTCCACCGGGCGGAAGGTGGGGGGTTTTTTCCAGGGCGGCCAGAATGACGGCAACTGAATGGACAGCTCCTTTTTGATGGACTTCTGGCTCACGATCTTGTTGCCCACGATGGCAAATGAGCGCAGCACCAGGGGCTTGATCACCGCCGACTCCGGGGGCTCGGCTCCCCAGCCCTGGAGGACGCTCCCAAAGAGGACCGCCAGGATGAGAATTGCCAGTCGTAGAGTCAAGAATATGGCCGCCTGCATCAGCCGGATATACGCTCCGTAGGTGTTTGAAGCTAATGCAAAAATCGGTTGAGGGGAGGGCCGGGGGAAATTATTTATCAGCTTCCCCCGCCCTCCCCTCAAGCTCCCCTCCCAGCCCCTTTTATGGGGTTGGGGGAGAGGGTTTGGGAGAGTGGTTAGGGGCCTTCTGCCCTGGCCCCCTCTCCCAAAATCGTCTCATTTCCCCCCTTTATTCCAAGACCGCCGCAGCTCCGGAAAAAGCCGGGGCTGGCGCTCCGGCGGCCGGGGCCTGGACGCCTCGGGGCGGCTCAGGGTCTCCGGGGGCAGGTCCCGGACCAGGGGAGAAAGGCCGGTGCGGCGCTTCTTGCCCCAAACGGTGCGCACCCGGGAGCGCGTCAGGAAGACCTGCCGGGAGGCCCGGGTAAGCCCCACATAGAAAAGGCGCCGCTCTTCCTCCGGGTCCGCGGCGTAGTCCCCCTCCGGCTCCCAGGGAATGAGGCCGGTCTCGCAGCCGGCGATGAAGACGTAGGGAAACTCCAGCCCCTTGGCCGCGTGGAGGGTGAGGAGCTTCACTCGCTCCGCGGCCAGGTCCAGGCCGTCCCATTCCGGCCCCACTCCCTCCCGGGCCTGTTGACAGGGGATGCCGGCCTCGGTGAGGCGGCGCTCCAGCTCCGGCCCCAGGGCGTGGAGCCGGTACAGCACCGCCACGTCCCGGAAGGAGGCCTGGTCCCGGCGGTCCGGATGCCTGAGGCCCGCATCTTCCAGGGCGTAGTGGGTCAGGCCGCCCACCAGTTTTTCGATCTCTTTGGCGATGACCCGGGCTTCGGCCTCCTCGGAGGCGGTCTCCAGGAGCATCAGGGGCTCGGCGCCGCCCTGGTGGGTGATCATGGGGCCCGCCTCCCCGGCCCCCCTTATCCGGCCGGCGGCCGCCAGCACCGGCCGGGGCAGGCGGTAGGTCTCGGTGAAGCGCCGGGTCGCGGCGCCCGGCCAGTCGCCCAGAAACCGGGAAAAATACCAGGGGCGGGCCCCCCGGAACCCGTAGATCGCCTGGTCCGGGTCCCCGATGACCATGATCTCGGCGCCCTCCCCCGCCAGGCCGCGCAACATCCGGTACTGGGCCTCGTTCAGGTCCTGGTACTCGTCCACCAGCAGGTGGCGGAACCTTTGCCGGTAGGCGGCCCCCAGGGCCGGCTCCCGGTTAAGGAGCCGGACGGTCCGAGCGATGAGGTCCTCGTAATCCCAAAGCCCCTGGGCCGCCAGGGCCGCCTCGTAGTCCCGGAAGGCCTCCAGATACCCTGGGGCCGGCGCATCGTCCACTTCCTCGGGGTACTTTAGGGCCTGTTTCCAGGCCGTGATCTGCTTCTCCAGTTGGGAGAAGGGCAGCCCGCGGCCCCGGGCCGCATCTTGGAGCAGGGCCCGGCGCCGGGCCTCGTCCGCCACTTCCCGGGGCTTTACCTCCTGCTCCAGGAGGATCTGGTGGCCCAGGGCGTGAAAGGTCTTGACCGTGAGCCGCTCCACCCCGGGGTGGCCCGGGAGCAGCCGCCGGACCCTCTCGGCCATCTCGGCTGCGGCCTGCCGGGTAAAGGTGACGGCCAGGATCTCTTCCGGGGCCGCGCC
This sequence comes from Desulfobaccia bacterium, assembly GCA_041481325.1. GTDB lineage: Bacteria > Desulfobacterota > Desulfobaccia > Desulfobaccales > 0-14-0-80-60-11 > DASWLF01. The sequence continues at coordinate 4,051 of JBGPBR010000069.1, read as the reverse complement.
CCGGCGGGCCAGGAGATAGGCCAGGCGGTGGGTCAGGGCCCGGGTCTTGCCGGTGCCGGGGCCCGCGGCCACCAGCAGCGGCGGCCCCTGGTGCAGCACCGCCTCGCGCTGGGCCAGGTTCAGCGGGGCCAGCAGGGGATCGCGGGAAAGACGGTTTTCGGTATCCAGAGGCGGTTGGGATGCGGTCTTCCCAGGAGTGGCAAAAAGTGCAGGGGAGGTTGCGGCCGCCGGCGCCGAGGCAGCGGCCGCCAGACTGAAAAACGCCCGCTGGCCCAGGAGCCGCCGGCGCTCCTCCGGGGTGAAGAGGTGAATCTCCCCGTAGGCCCCGTCGTAGCCCCCGGCGATATGAACCTGCCGCCGGCGCATCCGGTCGACGCCGTGAGCCAGGAGCTCCCCACCCTCCCGGGCCAAGTCCGTAAGGGACGCCCGGCGCAGAAGCGCCAGCTCCGGGCCCAATTTTTCCAGCAACCGGAAGTAGCGGCTCCTGACCTTCTTGCTGCTGACGGAGCCCACCTCCAGGACCTCCCGGAGGATCTCGGGGAGGGCGATGAGGGACTCAAAGGGCTTGGCCTCCGGGGGCCGGGCCCCGGCCGGGCGGTCGGCCAGGTCCTGGACCCGGTGCAGCACCCCATAGGTCAGGGCCTTGCCGCACTTGGGGCAAACCCCGCCCAGGCCGGCGGCCTCCTCGGGGGTTAACCGCTGGTTGCAGTTCCGGTGGCCGTCCAGATGGTACTTGCCTTCCTGGGGAAAAAACTCCATGGTCCCCCCGAAGCCTTCCCCGGTTCTGAGGGCCCGGGCCAGGTGGGGGTAAAAGGGCGGCACCGTGAAAATATTGGCCTCCCGGCCCAGCTTTTGGGGGGAGTGGGCGTCGGAATTGGAGATTAGCACGAAGCGGTCCAGGGCCGAAACCCGCCAGTTCATGGCCGGATCGGAAGAAAGCCCGGTTTCCAGGGCATGGATGTGCTTGATCCCCTCTTCAAAGCATTCCTCCAGGGAATCGAAGCCGCTCCGGCTCCCCAACACCGAAAACCAGGGGGTCCAGATGTGGGCCGGGATCACCAACCCCTGGGGGTCGGCCTCCAGCATCAACTCCAGCACGTGCTTGGCATCCAGTCCCAGGATGGGGCGCCCGTCCGAAGTGACGTTGCCCAGGCGGCCCAGCCGCCGGGACAGCCGCCCCGCGGCCTCCAGCCCCGAGAGCACCAGGAGCAGGTGGACCTTGCGAACCCTGCCGGCCTTTTTGTAGATGGTGCTCACCTCGCCGGTGATCAGGAAATGCACCCCGGGGGTCTCCTGCCAGGGGTCGCCCTTGAGGTCCAGGGGCAGGGCCAGCTCCGGTTTGAGGCCGTAGGTCCCCTCCCCCACCGGCGCCAGCTTGGCCTCCAATTCCTTGAGCCACTCCGGATGGGTGCAGTCGCCGGTGCCCACCACCCGCACCCCTTTGTACCGGCCCCAGAGGTCCAGGTGCTCCAGGTCCGCTTCCCGGCCAGTGGCGATGGAATAGTGGGAGTGGAGATGCAGGTCGGCAATGACTTCCATGGCACCTCACCTTACCATAAATCCCGGGCCAGGGCTAAACTTTCGCCTCCCATGTTTTACAGACCAGCACGGCTGAAGATTGTTAAGCCGGCAGTTGCAATCACGGCAGTCGCCGGCAAGGCGTGGGTGAAAAATTTTCCGGGAAATCTTTCCCTCCCCGGCCTTGCCAAGAAAATGCGGCCAGTAGGGGCGGGCTGGTTTGAACCCGCTCCCACCAGGAGGACTCTCATGGATAAACGGTCATGATGATTTTTTTATTAATGGGAGCGTTTAAGCAATTCCATTTCTATCCCCTCTCCCCCAATGGGGGAGAGGGTTAGGGTGAGGGGGAAGTAATCTCTTTTCTGCTCCCAGTAATAAAAGGCATATCGCCCAACCTGTCACCCTGAGCCGGAGGCCAAGGGTCTCCGGCCCGGCTCGCCTAGGGGAGGGTTATTTCCTGGAATTGAGAATTTGTCGATTTTCGAGCCGGAAAATCGCGGCTTCCGTCCGATTTAGATGACAGCAAAATCCGCTTTTCTTGACAGCCGGGTTCAGCCGAAGACACATTTTCCAAGCTCCCCCGGGACTACGGGGAAATAAGGATTACTAATTGGAACATAAAGGCCTGCTGATAGAACATTTCCCGTCTCAGCCAACTTTTCGCTAACCGTTTCAGGGTCCAAGCACCGGCCGAAGCTCCCCCAGAGCTTGGAGGCGATTTGCCCCAACCGGCCGCCCATGAACCAGGGAACGGCCTGACCTTGGAAGGGGTCCTGCGAAGCTGTGGCAAAATTCCATTTCCAAGCAGCCGTCATTCTGAGCGCAGTAAAAAATCGCGTATTTGCCGGAACTTGAGAACCTTAACTGGGTTCAGGATGACGGCCCCAGAGGTCTTAAGATAACTTTTTACCGAGGTCTTGGATCCCATACCGGTCAGCGCCTGACCGGGAGGCGCCGCCGGGCCGGTCGGCGCCAAGGAAATTTTACCACCGGAGGGCTGGGCCGATGAAAACCCTGGACCAGGAAACCTTGAGACGCTGGCTGGGGATGGAGGACCTGTATCTGATCGATGTCCGGTCCCCCCGGAGCTTTGACCGGAGCATCGCCAAGATCGAAAAGGCGCACCGCATCGAGCCGGGAAAATTCTCCAACCTGGCTCAGGACCTCCCGAAAAACCGGAAAGTGGTTCTGGATTGCGAAGACGGCAAGACCGAGTGCCCCGACCTGGCCCGACAATTGGACCGGCTGGGCTTAAAGGAAGTCTAGGTCCTGGCAGGCGGATTTCAGGCCTGGTCCGGGAAGGAGTACCTCACCGTCCCCAGGAGCTGAAGTATTGATAAGACCTGCCGCCGACGCCGGGTCGGCGGCAAACCGGGGCCGGAAGCAGCCTGATGATCTCTCCGGCCCATTTTCGACCCCCATGGCATCCCTCCACCTCCCAGTCGACCGGAAAACTGGGTCTTAAAATGATAAAATCCCGGGCCCAGGCGGCTGGGAAACTCTCAAAATGATAAGTATCGCCCAGCCTGCTCTGCCGCCGGAGGGAAGTGACGGAGACCGATTCTGAACAGTCGGGCCGGGCAAGCGGGGCGCCACCCGCCTTGCCCCCTTGAAGGAAACGTCCGGTTCGGAGCAGTTCCTCCCGGGCCTTTGGCCCAACCGTAAGACATGAAAAGCCCCCCTCTAGTTAGGAACTGCTGCAATTATTACAAGCAATGATGCCTTTATTTGGAACTGTCCCAAAATCTCAGTCTGACAACTTGGCAGCCAAAGTTAAATGAAAAATTTCACGAGCCCGGGCCCAAAAAAAGCCCCTCCCCCGAGAGGCTTTTTTGCACCTAACCACTGATGGCTTCTTACAAGGAAGCCTTGGTCTTGTTGGTGTCGGGCCAGGCCGCCGGTTGCGCAACCTCTTCGAAGTACGGCTGGAAGACGTCCTCGTCCAGCCGCAGCATCAGGCCGCTGCATTGGGCGCACAGGGCGGTGTGGTCGTCCAGGCCGGCTACCCGCTGGTCCCGCCCTCCACAGTCCACACATTGATATTCGTAAATCGGCATAATGATTCTCCCCCTTTGGTTTTATTATAATGCAATAATTATACCCTGTAACAATTTACAACAATTATTTTTTAGTTCTTTATAATCAGTTAATTTTCAATAATAAATCTGTCAAGCTCTCCAGGCGCAAAAAGTTGGCACTGTTCTTTTGCCTGGATAGAAGGGGAAAAAAGGCCGTGGGCGGTTAATTATTACCCAAATTATCCGGGCGCAGGAGGTATGACCATTTTACCAGAGCAGCGGCGCACCAAGATAGTCTGCACCCTGGGCCCGGCCTGCAAAGGTTCGGTCCTGCCGCGGCTGGTGGCGGCCGGCATGAACGTGGCCCGTCTCAATTTTTCCCACGGCACTCAAGAGGAGCACGGCGATTGGATCAGGCGCATCCGGGAGCTGTCGGAGAGGCTGCAGACCCCGGTGGCGATCCTCCAGGATCTGGCCGGTCCCAAGGTGCGTATCGGCGAGGTTCCCGGCGG